>DATEAV010000147.1:0-2213 GCA_035288185.1 Anaerolineales bacterium
TCATCGCCATGATTCTAATGCCGTTTCGCCTGGTGGGCGAAGGCAGAGCGGGCAGCCTCAGGTGCGAGCCCGCCTGGCGCGAAGATGGAGCGGGCCGAGGAGGTCCATCAGCCATCCGAAGGTGGCTTCGAACCAGGGCACGAGGGCGAGAACGGCTGGCACGTAGACGGCTCGGCGAGGGCGCCTGAGCACATTCCAGATGGCATCTGCCACGCGTTCGGCACGGATCGCGAATCGCTCTGCAGGGATGTGGCCGCCGGCGGGCCGGGCGGCCGCCGCCTCGAAGAACTCGGTGGCGACCGGGCCGGGCCGGATCACGCTCGCGTGGAGGGGCGTCCCGCGCAATTCCCTGTGAAGGGAGGTTGTGAAGGCGTCGAGGAAGGCCTTCGTGGCGCTGTAGATCGCCACTCCCTGGCTGGGGAGACCGCCGGCGATCGATCCCACGATGACGATGTGGCCGCGGCGACGATGGCTCATCCTCGGCAGGAACAGCGACGTGAGATGGACGGCCGCGGCGACGTTCACCTGGATCATCTCGAGCGCGGTCGGCCACGGCATTTCGGAGTAGTAGCCATACCAGCCGAGGCCGGCACAGTGGATCAGGACGTCGGCTCCTCCGGCCTGCTCGACGATTCGGAAGACGCGCTCGCGTTCGGATTCGAGCGTCAGGTCGGCCGGGAGCGAGAGGGCGGCGCCGCCCGCGGCGCGGATCTGCGCGGTCAGGGAGCTAAGGCGCTCGGCGCGGCGGGCCACCAGGAACAGCCTTATGCCCGCCCGGGCAAGCCGCCGAGCGGTGGCCGCCCCGATTCCGCTCGAGGCGCCGGTGACCACAGCGCATGGTCCGGCGAGTGGATCGCTCCCCCCCAGTCTCACGCTCTCTCTCAACGTCGGTCTCGCCGTTGCGGGGGGACCCGGGAAGTCACGACCGGCTGTGGCGCGAGAGCCCGTCGGGATTCTGTAAACCAGCCTACGGTGTCGGCGATCGTCTCGCGCAGCAGGCGAGGGTGATACCCGAAGGCGCGAGTGGCCTTGGCGTGGCTGATGACCGAGTTGCCGGCGACGGTGGAAAGTGCGTAAGGGGTGAACCTCGGCTTCCTGCGTGTGAGCTTCGAGTAGAGCGGGGCCAGCGCTGCGGCGAGGCGGGCCACAGAGTGTGGGATGTGCAAGATCGGCCTACGGACGCCGGTGATCTCTTGCACGGTCTCGAGAAGCCTGGCCACTTCCAGGCGGTCCCCGGAGAGGATGTAGCTCTCACCGGCCCGCCCAGCCTCGCAAGCCTGGATCTCGCCGCGAGCCACGTCGCGGACGTCGACGAAGTCATAGCCGCCTTGAACCGAGAAGAGCACAGGAGCTTCGATGGCGTCACGGATGACCCGGCCCATTTCCGAAAGGCGGTAATCATGCGGGCCGATCACGCCGGTGGGGCAGACGATCACGGCATCTAGCCCCTCCTCGACCGCGCGCAGCACCGCCAGGGAGGCTTCGGCCTTGGAGCGGTCATACTCGCTGAGGGCGGTGCGCGGGTCGAAGGCCAAGGTCTCGTCGATTGTCCCCGGGGTGTTGGGCCGGGCAATGGCATGGATCGAGCTGGTGTAGATGAGCCGCCTCACTCCGGCCGCTCGGGCGGCGCGCAGGACGTTGGCCGTTCCCTCCACATTCACCCGACGCAATCGGGGATCCGGGCCCGGGAGAATGGAGATCAATCCGGCGAGGTGATAGACCACCGTCACGCCGCGCATCGCAGCCTCGAGGGAGGCAGGGTCGAGGACGTCACCCTCGACGACCTCAACCGCCAGGCCGGCGAGCGGGGAGCGATCCTCGCCCGGCGGCACCAGGGCGCGAACCTTCATGCCTTGCTTGAGCAGCTCGCGCACGAGAACATTGCCAATGTGTCCCGTCGCGCCGGTGACCAGGATCATGCCTCTTTCCTTTCCAGCCCCTTGAGGAGAAGCTCGATGGAAGCCTGTGCCGCGGCCGCCCAATCGGCCCCCGTCGGATCGAGCAACCCTTGGAGCAGGAGGCCCAGGGCAAGGGCGACGATCGCCTGGGCCCCGATCGCCGGATCGACCTGCCGGAAGGATCCATCGGCGATCCCTTCCCGGAGAAGCGCTTCGAAATACGTCTGGTAGCGGCGATAGGGGGCGATCGTGGCCTGCCAGACGGCCGGGTCGAGGCGGGCCTGCGTCCAGAACTCGAGGAACATCGGCACCCGG
>DATEAV010000148.1:0-8199 GCA_035288185.1 Anaerolineales bacterium
CCGTGCTTCTTGCGCCGCATCAGGCCTTCCTCCGCCGGCAGGTCGAGCAGGAACGTGAGATCGGGGACAAGCCCGCCGGTGGCGAAGGTGGTGATGCTGCGCAGCGCCGCAAGGTCCAGCCGATGGCCATACCCCTGATAGGCCAGAGTGGCGTCGAAGAAGCGATCGGAGACGACGGTCCCCCCCGATTGAAGATGAGGGCGGATCACCTCGTGGACGAGCTGGGCGCGCGAGGCAGAGAAGAGCAGGATCTCGGTGCGCGGATGCATCGGCGTATTGGCCAGATCGGTGAGCACGCGGCGGATCTGCTCGCCGATGGCCGTCCCGCCCGGCTCGCGCGTCAGCAGGACCTCAAGGCCCTGCGACTGAAGGTGCTCGACAAGGAGATGGGCCTGGGTGGTCTTGCCACCCCCATCGGGGCCTTCGAAGGTGACGAACAGGCTCAATCGCGGAATATCCTTACCCGGCGGCGCGGCTCTTTCCCGTACGAATGGGAGACCAGGTTGGATTGGCGCGCCATCTGGTGCTGCAGCCTCCGGATGTAGGCCGAGGCCGGCGTCAGGTCCACCGACCGGGCTCCGTCGAGAACGGATTGGATGGCCTGCTGGGTTTCCTGCATGGCGCCTTCGAGAGAGGGATCGCTCACCGGGGCAGCCTGCAGCTCGAAGAGGTCGGTAAGGAAGCTCTCCATCTGGCCGACGGTGTTGGCGCGCAGGACGTAGACCGGCATGCGGCGGGCCTCGGCGTCGGTGATCATCTTCTGGTTGCGGCGGTAGTAGGCGCGCAGCGTGACGAGGGCGTCGGCGGAGGTGAGATCGTCGGCGATCAGCGCCGGGACGCGCAGGCGTTTGGCCGCCTGGCGAAGCCGGTTGCGTGCCACGCCGTAGGCATAGAGCCGCCGGGGCGTGAGCGGTGAGCCGGGCAGGTGTGGCGGGGTGGGCGAGAAGGGCAGGCTGCCCGCCTCGGCGAGCGGAGCGGTCGGCAGGGCGGCCTGACGGCGGTAGCCCTCCTCCCGTTCGCGCCGCCTGGAGGGCGGCGCCGGCGGCGCCTCGAGGTGGACTTTTCCTTCGGCGTCCACCGAGCGCAGCTCGGGCGGGCCCGGCCGCCCGCGCAACATCACGTCGACGGCGAGGGAGACGTCGTGGTGAACCGCCAGGCGCTCGCGGTCCTGAATCTCGATCAAGACGTCGAACGTCGGCGCCGCACGCCGCTCAAGCACCGTCTTCTGAGTGCCGCGGCGACGTGCCTCTTCGTCGGACAGAGTGACCGATTCGATGCCTCCGATCAGGTCGGAGAGAGTGGGGTTTAAGAGAAGGTTCTCCAGCGTGTTGCCGTGGGCCGTGGCAATCAGCTGCACCCCGCGCTCGGCGATCGTGCGGGCGGCGACGGCTTCCAGCTCGCGTCCGATCTCGTCGATGACGATCACCTCGGGGTTGTGATTCTCCACCGCCTCGATCATCACTTCGTGCTGCAGGACCGGCTCGCGCACCTGCATCCGCCGGGCCCGGCCGATCGCCGGATGGGGGACGTCGCCGTCGCCGCCGATCTCGTTGGAAGTGTCGACGATGACCACGCGCTTGCCCTCGGCCAGGATGCGGGCCGCCTCTCGCAGCATCGTCGTCTTACCCACGCCGGGGCGGCCGAGGAGGAGCACGCTCTTGCCGCTGGTGATGATGTCTTGGATGATGTCGATGGTGCCGTACACCGCCCGGCCCACCCGGCAGGTGAGGCCGACGATGTGACCGTGGCGGTTGCGGATGGCTGAGATCCGGTGGAGCGTGCGCTCCATCCCCGCCCGATTGTCGGCGTCGAAGTCGCTGATGCGCTCGACGACGTAGTCGATGTCTTCCCTGAGCATGTCCCGATCACTCAGGGAGACCTCGCGGTCGACGTAGCGGGCCGTGGGAACGCGTCCCAGGTCGAGAATCACTTCCAGCAGGTCGTCCTGGCGATTGATCTCCACCAGGGCGCTGGCGATCCTGGGCGGCAGAACCCCCAGCATGACGTCGAGGTCGTCCGTGATTCGTCTTCCGGTCATGCGCTCCGCTCGGTCGATTGGGCCGAAGGGCTCCTCTCCAAGTTGGCGATCGGTGTGGTGGTCTTGGCCCGAGTCCTTTCCATGGCCGGGAGAGGCGCCAGCGCCGGGCGGCGTACCCCGATGGCCAGCCGCTTAACCATCACGGCCTGGGCGCTGAGGCGCTCAAAGCCTGCCCTCTCGAGCGGGCCATTGAGCCAGCTCTGATACGAGCGGACGCAGATGAAGAGGGGCTGCTCGCGCTTGGGGAGGATCCGGGCGAGGAATCCAGCCAGAAGCTCGTCGGGCTTCTCCGCCGCGGGGTGGAAGTAGGGCTGAGTCCAGACTCCAAGCGGGCCGCGGGCGATTTCCAGGTAGCCGAGCAGCTCGCCCTCTCGATAGTGCACCAGGCCCCGGCCCCGGCCGGGTGGCGGCTCAATCTGCTGCACGAGGGCGGGCACGACATTGAGGTGCAAGAGACGGATCACCGGGGAGTCGCCCGCCGTCTCGGGCCGCCACTTGGCGCCGACCTCACCGCCCGCGGGAAGCGAGGGCCGTCCGGCGAGCCGCCAGATGTGCTGGCGGGCGTAGATGGCGAAGCCTGCTTCGCGGAGGCTGAGGAAGGCCGGGTGGTCCTCGTCGACGTCGGCCACCAGGTTGCGGCCGCCGTGGGCGCCGGCTGCTTGGCAAAGCCCCTCCAGCAGGCTCACTCCGGTGGGCTGGGCGAGGATATCGGCCGGGCTGATGTAGCTCAGGCGAAGCAGAGCGTCGCCGTTGCGCTGCAAGAGCTGGCCAACCGCCGGGGCCTCGCCCGTCTCCCGCGGGCGCGCCACCAGGGTGAAGGCTGTACCGCCGGGGGCGAGCGCTCCGAGAAGGGCATACTGGAGCGCGTGTGAGCCATGGCTGTAGGCCTGCTGCGAATCCAGGCAGAGACCGCGATCGCGCAGGCGATGAAGCAGGCTGAGATCTCGCCAATCAAAGGGGCGGATCATGGCGCGGCGGGCTCGACCAGGGAGAGGAAGTAACGATGGAAACGCGTGTCGTTGGTGAGCTCCGGGTGAAAGGCGGTGGCGAGCAGGTTCCCCTGGCGGGCGGCCACGATCCGCTCGCCACCCGAGGGTCGGGGGCCGTTGGCCGGCAGGCGGGCCAGCACCTCGACCCCTTTCCCGACCTTCTCGATTAGCGGCGCCCGGATGAACACCGCCCGGAAGGGGCGCTCCGGCTCGAGGCCCAACGCGGGAATGGGCAGATCGGCGATAAAGCTATCGACCTGGCGCCCGAAGGCATTGCGCTCGACGGTGAGATCCATCAGCTCGAGGAGGGGTTGCTGGCGGCCGACGTCGCGCGAGAGGAAGATCGCCCCGGCGCAGGTGCCCCAGATCGGTTTCTCCCGGCCAAACCGGCGTAGAGGCTCGATGAGGCCGTAGGTCGTGGCAAGCTTGCCGATCGTCGTTGACTCACCGCCGGGAATGATGAGCCCCGCCAGGCCTTCCAAGTCATTCGGGAGCCGGACCTCCACGGGCTCGGCCCCAAGGCGCCGCAGTACGGCCTCATGCTCGGCGAAATCGCCCTGAAGGGCGAGCACACCGATTCTCACTCTGGCGCCACCTTCTGCTTTCCGCTCCACGCCTCGATCTCGATGGCGAAGACTGAGGTGCGGGCCATCTCTTGTTCGGTGATCGGGCGGTAGTCCCGTCCCGGAGCTAAAGCCGGGAAGTATTTGTCGAGCAATCCTTGCAGCCCTCGGCGCTTCTCTTCCTGGTCTTCCACAATCCGTGCGCGGCCGAAGGCGATTACGCTGGCGTACTCGTTCGAGAATTCCAGCGCCGTGTCGGCTGGAAGGAGCCGGCCGATCTCGGCGATGCCGAAGCAGACACGCGGATTGGCGAGCACATTATCGCGCGTCCGGCCATCGCGGGCCGTATGGAAAAACAGGCGCTGGGCCGCGGGGTCATACCAGAAGAGTCCCACGTGGAGGAATGGCTGGTTGTCGATCGAGGTGGCGGTGTAGCCGAACGGGGCCCGCTGCAAAAGCGCCTCGATCTCGGCCGGGCTTTGGATGGCCCGATCGGTCCGCCGCGGCCGCGCCCAGTCCTCGGCCATCATCGCCGCCCGCCGGCGAAGCGCGTCGGCCGCCTCACCACCCCCGGACCGCCAGGCGTTCGGCGTCGGCCAGTTCGCTCACTCCGATCCCGACCATCGGCTCGCCCAGGCCCTTGCTCACCTCGGCGATGATGTTGGGGTCGTTGTAGTGGGTCGTGGCTTCCACGATCGCCTTGGCCCGCCGCGCCGGGTCGCCCGATTTGAAGATTCCGGAGCCGACGAAGACCCCGTCCACCCCAAGCTGCATCATCAGAGCAGCGTCGGCGGGGGTGGCGATGCCGCCGGCGGCGAAGTTGACTACGGGCAGCCGGCCGAGCTCGCGGGTCAGCCTGACCAATTCGAAAGGCGCGCCGATCTCTTTGGCAAAGGCCATCAACTCATCGTCGGGCAAGTTTTGCAGGCGGCGGATCTCGCCGAGCACGGCGCGGGCGTGCCGCACCGCCTCCACGACGTCGCCGGTGCCGGCCTCACCCTTGGTGCGGATCATGGCCGCCCCTTCGCCGATGCGCCGGAGGGCCTCGCCCAGGTTGCGGCATCCGCAGACGAAGGGCACCTTGAAGGGATGCTTGTCGATGTGGTGCTCCTCATCGGCGGGAGTGAGCACTTCCGACTCGTCGATGTAGTCCACGCCCAGCGCCTCGAGCACCTGAGCCTCGACGAAGTGGCCGATGCGGCACTTGGCCATCATGGGGATGGTGACGGCCTCCATGATCTGCAGGATCAAAGCGGGGTCGCTCATGCGGGCGACGCCGCCATGCGAGCGGATGTCGGCGGGCACGCGCTCGAGCGCCATCACCGCCACCGCCCCCGCTTCCTCGGCGATGCGTGCGTGCTCCGGCGTGACCACGTCCATGATCACACCGCCCTTGAGCATCTGGGCCAGGCCCTTCTTCACCGCGAAGGTCCCCACGAGCGTTTCCACACCAGCCTCCTGCAAATCGGTCTTTCGAATTCATTCTACCACGCAGGAAAAGAGCCGGCCGCGATGCGGGATCCAGGAGTATCGGAGGCCGAATCTACTCCGTCTGAAGCCGGGTTGTGGGCGCTCGGATGACGGGTCTTGACACGGCGCGATCCAGGTATACAATTAGTACAAAGAGACAATAAGACAATCAGACAATTCATTCATGGCGCCCCGACCGGAATCTTGCGGTGGAGTTGCACAACCGAGGCAAACATGAAGCCCGAGCCCTCATCAGAGGAACGCTTGATGGCTGCTATAACGCACGCCCCGTGGTCCTTAGCAACCGGCACGCGACGAAGACGCGCCTCCGCTGATCTTCTGGGCTGGCGTGACGTCGATGGCCACCCCGCTGGTCGCGATGGTGCTCTGGGGATGGCAGGGGCTCTGGGGCGCGCGGAAATGCTGGCGGGGTGACGGCTGCGGTCAAGCGCTTCTGCTGGCCCAGCCGAGGGAGCCGGACAGCGGTCAGTGGGATTGCGCCGCAAACAGGGATGCGAGGATGGAGACCGGATGAACGTTGAGGTCGATTTCCGGAGTCACATTCCCATTTATCTGCAGATCCTCTCGCAAATCAAAGAGAAGGTGGCGACCGGCGCCTTGCAGCCCGGGAACCAGCTGCCCACCGTCCGGCAGATGGCGGCAGACCTTCGGGTGAATTTCAACACCGTGGCCCGTGCCTACCGTATTCTGGACGAGGCGGGCTTCATTTCCACTCAGCAAGGCCGCGGGACTTACGTGGTCGAGCCGCCGGACCGGGAGCAGGTGGAGGGGCTGCGGCAAGCCAGCCTTCGCGGGCTGGCCCGGACCTTTCTGGCCGACGCAGCCCGGATGGGCTTGGGACCCGATGAAGTCGGACCGATGGTCGAGAAGCTGCTTTCCCGCTGGCGAGCGACCGGATCGCCGCCGGACGACAATGAGACGGACTGACGGGGGGCTTGCCCCCCATCCAAGAATGAGGAGGACCTATGGTCAAGCGTAGCAAGGCTGTGCCCCTGGAAGTGCGCGCCGCGATCCAGCTCAGGATCCCGGGCATAGCGGTGGGGGCGTGGGCGATTCTCGAAGCCGCGGGCGCGCTCGTCGCCGTCTGGCTGGATTCACAAGGGGTGGCGGATCTGGGGGTGGGTGTCACGTTCACGCTGATCCTGTTGCTCAGCCTGTATGTCCTGTTTGGTTTGAAAGTGGCCGATCAATGGGAGAAGGCCATCGTGCTTCGCTTGGGGCGTTTCCGCGGGCTGCGCGGTCCGGGGATGTTCTGGGTGATCCCGATTGTCGACCGGATCCCGATCTGGATCGATCACCGCGTGATGGTGACGCCCTTCAGTGCCGAGAAGACACTCACCATGGACACCGTCCCCGTGGATGTCGACGCGGTGCTCTTCTGGCTCGTCTGGGATGCCGAGAAGGCGGCCCTCGAAGTGGAGGACTACCGGGCGGCCATCGCCTGGGCGGCGCAGACGGCGCTGCGCGAGGTGATCGGCCAGATGAGCCTGGCGGATATCCTCGTCGGCCGGGCGCGGATGGACCAGGATCTGCAAAAGATCATCGACGAGCGCACGACGCCCTGGGGCGTCACCGTTCAATCGGTGGAGATCCGTGACGTGGTCATCCCGCAGGATCTCGAAGACGCGATGAGCCGCCAGGCGCAGGCCGAGCGCGAGCGCCAGGCGAGGGTGATCCTGGGCGAATCGGAGAAGCAAATCGCCCAGTCGTTCGCCGACGCCTCACAGGCCTACCGTGACAACCCGACGGCCCTTCACCTGCGGGCGATGAACATGCTCTTTGAGGGCCTGAAGGAGAAGGGCGCCCTGGTGATCGTCCCCTCCAGCGCGGTGGATACCATGAACCTGGGCGGTCTGAGCGGCATGGTCGCCCTGGGGCGAAGCGCCCCTCCGAAGGAGGGATAAGCCATGACCGAGGCGCCGCAGTGGGAGTATCGGGTGCAGACCTTCGGCTCGGGCCTGCGAGGCCCGAAGGATGACGCCGTCGAGGGGGAGTTGAACGGCTGGGGTGAAGAGGGCTGGGAGGTCGTGGCGGTCCGCAGCCATGAGAACTCCTACAAGATGACTATCGTTGCCAAGCGCGCCCTCACGGCAGCGGAGCGCCGGCGGCGAACCCTGCCGGAAGGAAGCTGGTAGAAGAAGCAGGGTCCGTGGGCCCAGGGTGATGCAGATCGTGAATCGACCTTGTTTGCGAGCAGCGGAGGGTGCAGTCGAATGATCGAGGTGATGGGCCTTGTCAAGCACTTCGGCCCGGTCCGGGCTGTGGACGGCATCTCGTTCAGCGCCAGGGATGGCGAGGTGCTCGGCCTGCTGGGCCCCAACGGGGCGGGGAAGTCGACAACGTTGCGCATGCTCTCAACGGTGCTGCATCCCAGTGCGGGCACGGCGCGGGTGAACGGTCACGACCTGATCCGTGAGCCTGCGGCGGTCCGGGCGGCGCTGGGCGTGCTCCCCGAATACTGGGGCCTGTATGGCCGCCTGACGCCGCGCGAACACTTGCGCTACTTTGGGCGGCTGTATGGCCTGGACGGGAGCCGGCTCGAGCGCCGCATCGAGGAGGTGATTGCCCTGTTCGCAATCGGGGAGTACGCCGACCGGCGCTGCGAGCCGTTCTCCAAGGGCATGAAGCAGAAGGTGGCCCTCGGGCGGGCGCTGATTCACGACCCCCGCCATCTCTTGCTCGACGAGCCCACGGCGGGCCTGGATGTAATGAGCGCCCGAGGGGTGCGGGAGGTAATCGCGCGCCTGCGCGACGAGGGCCGCTGCGTCATCCTCTCTACCCACATCCTGGGCGAGGCTGAGCGCCTCTGTGACCGGCTGGAGCTGATCCATCACGGGCGCATCGTGGCCAACGGGACTCCGGATGAGGTCCGGAACCAAGCCGGGGTCGAGACCCTGGAAGAGGCCTTTGTGGCGCTCGTCGGCGAGCCTACGGCCGAGGAGGCGGCATGACCATCCGGGTGATCTGGTTCAAGGAGATGCTCGATACCCTACGGGACCGGCGAACGCTCTGGGCCATGATCCTCGGCCCGGTGCTCATCATGCCGATCTTCGTCCTTCTGCCGCAGAAGCTGATTCAGCGCCAGATGGAGACGCAGGAGGCGGAGGTCGTGCGGCTG
>DATEAV010000149.1:0-10588 GCA_035288185.1 Anaerolineales bacterium
AGGATCTTCAGGGTGGTGGTGTTGCTGGTGCCGATGACGATCGGGACACGATCGGGCTCTTCATGGCTGAGAGCCGTCAAGACGCGCTGGCGAGGGGTGAGAGCCATGGGACTCCGATCTCTGGAGAGGGAAGGTGCACGACTTCGGATCGAACTGGGAGCATGGCGGTGACGGAGAGAGGCCCCCTGCTGTTCCCAGAGGCGTCCGCCTCGCTCGTCGTCACTCGGAGGGGTGGGCACCTGATTCCTGCACATGGCCTCAGGGCCGCCACCGCCCCACCGGATTGCCCGCTTCCACGCGCAGCCGTGACCACCCGCCGAGGCTCGCTCCGTGGTCGGGGGAGGAAAGGCGTCGAGCCAGAGCGTGCCGCGCGTTCGTGCCGGACGGAAGATGCCTCTTCCGCCAGCCTTGCTCGGAGCTACTTCCGGGAATAGCTCGACAGGATCTTCTGGATCACCGCCTTCTGATCACTCGTCAGGCCTGGCATGTCGGACACGGCTGGCCCCGTATACGGAGCGGAGCGGGCATCCACCAGCTTCTCGAGCTTGACGGTCGCCAGGAGCGTCCAGGCCGGCATCTTGAGCTCATCGGCGGCCTTGTAGATCACGTTGATCATGTCCTGGTTGGTCTTGCCGATAAGTCCCGACTGCCGCGCCTTGAGCTGCCTTGCGGCCTCCCCCACCGGGGTGACCGTGCGGGTACCCTTCGCCAGCCGGGCGGGGGCGGGCCCGCCCACCTTTGCCGGCGTCCGCTTGACGGGCGGCGCCTTCTTCACGACCGCTTTCTGCACCGGCCGCTTTGCCCCGGTGCGAGCTGCGCCAGCAGGCTTCTTGTGGACTATCTTGATCGCTCTTTTTGCAGCCGGCTTCTTTGGTGCGGGCCTTCTGAGGATTGGCGACATCGTTCAACTCCTTCTTGTCCTTGGGGGTCCTGCGACACTTCTTCGAGCGCTTCAAACGTCCGGGCAGACCGCGCCAGGCCTCTCCAACGCAGCATGCCCTGTTTGAAGGCCACTCAGGAATGAGTGTACTAGCTTAGGCTGGGTTGCGCAACACACGATCCCCCCTTTGCGGTTTACTTGCGCGCAGAGAGACCGCCGATGGCCTGGAGCAGTGCGTTCGCAACGACCGCACCGGATTGCGCCCGGTGAGGGGCCTTTCCTACTTGGGTGCCTGTGATCAAAGCCCCCATGAGCGCGTCCACATCGCCCTGGCCGCCCTGTTTCGCGTTGAGGAACGACATGCCGGCGCTGAGCAAATCGCTGATGTCGATCGCCGGTGGCGCGCTCCCTTGGCCCGCTTCCAGGATTCCGCCAAGGAGCGACGCGGCGGATCCCGCCGGCAAGGTGGGCTGTTGCGCCGTCGCCGCTTGCCCACCGGAGACGAGCGTCTCCACCAGCTGAAGCACGTTGTCGGAAGTGACCTTCTTGCCCTCGAACACCCGCTCCGCCTGCGAGAGCCCTCCTGCATAGAGTCTTGCTGAACCGCTCTCCCGCTGGCGCAGCAACTGGCTTGCGTGCGCCAGCTGATCCGCCGCCGAGGCGCCACGTTTCTCCTTCATTGCCTGGGTGACAACCTCGAAGACCTCAACCATGTTGTTCCCGTGATCGTGTTTGAAGGTGTCGGCTTGGTTGAGGACATCCTGGTTGCCCGCCAGTGGCTCGGTAACGGATTGGAAGAGTTTGATGAGATACGCCGGCTTCTTTGCCATAGCATACCTTGCCTAAGGCCGCGGGGTATGTGGAGTCGAAGCGGCACGGCAGCCGGAACTTGGGATCTCAGCGCGGATTGCACCAGGCTTGGGCTAGCCTCCGGGCATGGCTCCCTCCTGCGGCGCTCTGGCGGCAAGAGGCAAAGGGAGGACGGGGCACTTGATAGACCGATTCATGCCTGCCCACCGACCGGGCCGGGCAACATGCTGTCGCGCAGCGATTGTTCCAGCGAGTAGTCGGGTTGCCAGCCCATCTCCCGGCGGATCTTCTCAGCGCTGTAGGCTTTATCTACATTGATCGCCGAGATCATCCTCAGGCCGGGGTTGAGGCGCAGAGCGTCCAGCAGCCACACCAG
Source organism: Anaerolineales bacterium (assembly GCA_035288185.1). Taxonomy (GTDB): domain Bacteria; phylum Chloroflexota; class Anaerolineae; order Anaerolineales; family E44-bin32; genus DATEAV01. The sequence continues at coordinate 2,067 of DATEAV010000149.1, forward strand.
CGCATCGCCCAGTGCGAACAACGCGCCGGGCGCAGGGAATACCGGAGCCCTCTTGCCCATCACTGCCAGCAGCCTTCGCGTGAAGGCCAGCATATCCACGTTTTCCGTAGTGACGATGTAACGCTCCCCGCTGCGCCCCTCGGTGAGCGCCAGCACCACAGCCTTGGCCACATCGCGCACATCGACGAAGCTGTTGAGGGTGGTGAGCATTGGGAAGAACGGAATCCAGCGCAGCCAAGATACGACTTGCTCGATTCGGCGCGACCCGGGGCCGAGCACGAGGCTCGGGTTCAGGATGATGCCGCGGATGCGGCCCGCCTCGGCCTGCAGGGCGCTTTCCCCCATGAGCTTGGTGTAGCCGTAGAAGTCGGCACTCCGTTTCTCTTTGAGATCGGGCCTCATGGTCTCATCAGAAAGACGGCCGGGCTGCCGGCCGATCGCCGAGATCGAGCTGATGAACACGAAATTGCGGCATCCGTGATCCAGGGCGGCCCGGAGCAGATTGCGTGTCCCGACGATATTCGATTGACGTAGGGCTTCCGCATCGCGGCGTTTGAATGAAACCAGCGCCGCGTTGTGGATCACCGTATCCACTCCGTCCATCTCTGCGGTGAAGGTTTCGGGCTGGCTCAGGTCGCCGGAAACCAGCCGCACGCCAGGCAGCGACTCGATCCCCAGCAGAGTGCGGCGCGCTGTGCGCACGAGCACGCGCAGGTCGCCCAGAGGGTCGTGATCGCGAATCGCCTTGACGATATGCTGCCCCAGAAAACCGAAGCCGCCGGTGATGAAGTAGCTCTGGCCTGCCATGTTGTAGATTCGGGTCTCTCTACGCGTCAAGCTCAGCCAGCGCGCCCACCGGCCCGCGGTCACGCCGAACCCTGCGCGAGAGCGGGCGCGGCGATGGTTGCCGCCTACCAGAGGAAAGGCACCAGTCGGTGCCTCACCTCCCGGGCATACTCCGCATATCCGGGTAGGCCTTGCCGGAGCAGGTCTTCCTCATTGCGGATCCTCAAGGCCAAGAGAAACGGGATGGGCAGGGCGGTGAGCAGCGCCCAATAAGAACCAAGCGCCAGGGGTGAGAAGAAGAGCACCAGTGTCATCGCCAGGTACATTGGATGGCGCACGACGGAGTAGGGTCCGCTCGAAATCACCACCTGCTCGTCGTGAACCTCGATCACCCGCGAGGCATACCGGTTCTCTCGGATGGTGAGGACGAAGAGGCCCAGTCCCAGGAGGATGAGAAGGTCCGAAAGGACCACAAGCCCCGTGGGGACCGCCGACCAGCCAAACCGCCGGTCGAGGCCGGGGAGGACAAACATGACTACGAGGATGAGAATGAAGGCCGCGATCACCTTCTTCTGCGGCGTCTCCCTCTCGCGGGTTCGCATGCGGCGCTCGAGGAGCTCCGGATCCTTGATCAGGAGGACGATGCCGATTGCGACAACAGGGGCGAAGGTCACCCCGAGCCAGGCCCAGGCCTGCCAGAAACCGAGCGTCCCGGCAGGGATGAAGAGCATGCCACCGATCACCACGACGCCTGCCAGGAGGCGGCCGAGGGTCACGGCCAGGAGCGCGGTTCGAGAGAGAGGTTGTGGTGTCATCGGGTGTTGCCTCCTGCCCCTGCGTCGGCCGACGGCGACCCATCCTATAGGCCGTGCGCCCTCATCCTTGACTGGAGGTGCCTCCGAAGGATCGTCGGCTTGACGACGGATAGATCGAGATGCACAGCCTTGGCGAACCCCGCCAGGCGGATGAGGCCACGCGCCAGAGCGTCGGCGAAGCCGGCGTCTCTCCCTGAGTCTTCATTCTCCAGCCAGAAGCTGTTGAGGGCCAGCGTTCCTTTCTTGCGGTCCAGCATTGGACCGAGGTGTGCAGCCAATTCGTCCCCGCAGAGTACAAGCAGAGTATGGTAGCCCCAGCGCCGCTTGGACGCCGGTCTGTAGACCTCCCAGATCTCCGCTCGCTAGCACGGCTCGGGGGGTCATCTGCACGCAAGAGCGCTGAGAGCCTGGTCCAGCCGTCGCGCATAAGCTACGGCCGTATCGAGATCGGCCGGGTGGTCGAGTCGAATGTCGGCGACCAAGCGGCACCTTGCGAATGCAACCTCAACTCGGATGGCTGAAACCGCCCCCGAGTTCAGCCCCATGCCCACTACCTCGGCCTGAGCCTGATCTCCCAGATCCGCAATCACGCGAGTGCTGACGTCCATGGCGACGTTCTCGCTCTGGGCATGGGTCTCCTCAAAGCCGCCGACCAACGCCGCGTAAGCTTCCTGCGCTGCCTCGGCTGAGCCATAGGTGAAGAGCATGGCCTCGCCGGCCTCAGACCCGTCCCAGAGGAGGCTGTGGTACATGTACTTGTCCCAATCGGGGAGACCGACAACGTCGTTTGGCGTTAGCGCCGCGGTGGTGCTCCCGATGGTTAGATGAGCCGGGAGCTCTCCCAGGCCTCGTAGAAAGGAGCCCAGGTCGAGCTCGGAGAGGGAGGCCGCTGTGGGTGTGGGAGGCGAGTGGCGGTCTGCATAACCGGGCAGAAGGGCGCACCCGAAAAGGAATGAGCTCGTGAGTATGAAGACGAGAACCGCCCATGCTGGCCCTTTGTCCGACGCCACTTCCTCGGCCTCCTTTGTGCAGCCCGGGCGGACCCGGGCGAGACGGCGATCGCGCCGAGCTTCTGGGCCGAATGGCCTGCGCAATGCGGCGATGATCTGCATCGGGGGAATAGCCGCCGTGCGCACCACGGCGGCAGCCTGCAAGACTTGACCAGAGTGCGGGCCATTTTCGCGCCCATGCTCTGGTCGTGCAACCGCCCCGTGACCGGAGGGGGGCCGGCCGTGAGGCGGTTGCATTCCCATTATCGCGCCAGAGGGAGTCTCTCGTTGCGGTGGTTTTGCGCCACCACGGCGCCCACCCACGCTCCGCCGCAAAGAAGGCGGGCCAGCGTAGGAGGGGCCGCCGCTGAGCGCAGCGCCCCTTGCAGATCATCCCACTTCGCCTTTCCCCCTCTCCCCCAGCACATAGACGAATTCATCGAATCCTTCGCCGGAGGGGCTGGAGGGGCTCTTGTGTTCCCCGCAAACCGAGAACCCGCTCTTCTCCAGCACTCGGATCGAGGCGAGGTTGTGTTTGGCGACGTGGGCATGCAGGGGGCGGAAACCGACTTGGCTCAGAAACCGTGAAAGCGCTTGCGTGGCGATGCCCTGGCCCCAGAAGCTCCTCCCGATCCAGTAACCGACCTCTCGCCGGCCGGCGTTCTCAAAGCTCACGACGTTTCCGGCGACATGTCCGTCGAAAAGAACGCACTTCTTGATGACGGAGGCGTCGGCCAGGATCCTTCCCCAGTGGGCTTTGAACTCATCCCACGCCCTGGCCGGGAAGGCGGCCATCCGGGTCGCTTCCGGGTCCCGTTGGTGCTCGAAGAAGACGGGGAGGTCGTCTTCCGAGACGTCTCGCAGCAGGACCTCGCCTGGCATGGGTCTTCCTCGCGGCGAGGATGGCCGCTACGCGCAGCGCGCCTACCCGGCCAGCAGCGGGCGCGTTTTCTCCGCCCAGGATCGGATCGCGTCCCAATCCCGATGATCGCCCTCCGACCAGACGCCGAGCAACACGCTCAGGCGAAACTTCAGCCGGTCGCTGAAGGAGGGGACCTTCCTGAGGTCCAGCGCCCCGGCGAAGAAGCCTTCGCTCACCGGCTTCACGGGCGCCCGAACCGGCTCCAGCCAGCTTGTCACGAACTCGCGGGCGCGCGGATCCCGCATCGTCATGCTCATGCAAACGAGGAACGCGGCGAAGGGCTTCTGCGCGAGCGGCGCTCGATGCCTCCGCAGGAATTGCATGGCCTCCGGCAGCCACTCGTGCGCCTGAATGGCGCTGCCGGCGACAAGCGCCTGGTAGGCAGTGACGTCGTCGATCTCCGTCATAGGGCGCACGTCCACTTCGGACCCGCCCGCGGCCAGCGTCTGTCCGATGGCCTCGGCCGCGCCGGCCCGGCTGGCATAAGCCACAAGGATTCTGCGTGACATCGTGAGTTCTCCGGGCGTGATATTCCGAGGCTTGGAGGGCTCATCGGGCGGCGATCTCCGACGCCGCTTTCGCGTCCCCCATGCTATTACGGCTTGCGCTAAACGCTGGCGAACCTCTCCGTAGCTTCGAGTTGACCCAGGCCAAGAGCCGCTCCCGGCCGCAACCGGGACCCTCGTCGCACCTACCCCAGGGACTTAGCGGCTTCCGGCGAAGAGATCGGGCCTCCGGCGGCGGATCTCTTCGGCCAGATCCCCATCAGGCCATCCGTCCAGACCCCCTAGAGTGATCCTAGAAGCGCCAACCCGCGCTCTGGCCGTGCCTGAGATGAATCCCGGTCGTAGGAATCCGGTGGACCGGGCTTGCTTGAGGTAGAGCGTGTCGCTCGGGATCCCCAAGACCTGCTTGCGCACAAGCCGGTCTATGTCTTCCCAGCGGCCTTCAATCGTGAAGAACGGCCACACCCGGTAGACGAGCCCTTCCGATGAGGTTCTCAGGGAGCTCCCTGGGCCGCCACCCACGGCCTCTCGGACGATGGTGGAAGCCCCGCGCACGGAGGCACCCGCCAGGAGACCATGTTTCGCTGCGGAGATCAATCCAAGGATCAGCCCCACGCCCCCCAGGCCGGCAATCGTCAGGCCGAACACGAGCAAGGCACTTCCAATCACCGGAATGACGAGGCCCACGACGAACAGTAGCCCGCCTCCGGCGATGGCGCCTGTCCCGAACACGATCATCCCGATTGGCGAGAAGATGACCTCGATGGCATAGACGAGGAAACCGGAAACGTTGATCACACCCAGCAGTGCGATGATCCACTGAGCCCTTCGGTTGAGCATGTATTGCCTGGTGTCTGTCGCCGTCATTGTGTTCTCACCTGCGAGGGACTGAGAGCTCAGCGCCCGTCGAATGCCGCCTCGCGTTCGGATTCGCAGTGGTGACAGCCGAATCAAGCACTCCCGGATCGGATTCTCGCGCCCGCGCCCGCTATGCGCAACCGGATCTCGACCGGAATCGGCGTGGGGCGAGTGGCGGCCGCGGGCCCATGGTCGCGCGGACAGTCGTACGCGCAGCCACCAGGATCGTTTGTTCTTGCGTCCACCGATCCGACGTGGCAGAAGCCCTTGCGAGCCCTGGCCCACTTCCTCCGAGAATCGCCGCCGCCTTCGTTCGCCTTTGCGCCCGAATGATTCTATAATCCCCCCGTCATGGAGGTGAGGGATGCGCATCTATGACATCTCGGTGGGGATCTCGCCGGCACTGCCCGTCTGGCCGGGAGACCCTCCCGTCCGCCTCGAGCGGGTGAAGAGCATCGAGAAGGGCGCCCACAACAACGTTTCGGCGTTGGCCTGCGGCGTTCACGTCGGCACCCATGTGGACGCGCCCCTTCATTTTATCCGAGACGGGGCGCCGATCGAGAAGCTCTCCCTCAAGGTCCTCACCGGGCGGGCGTACGTGATCGACATGGGCAAGGCGGAGCTCCTCGACGCCTCGGCGCTCGAGGCCGCCCGAATCCCCTCGCGCACTCGCCGCATTCTCTTCAAGACGCGCAACTCCGGCTTCTGGGCGCGCCAGCTCCCCGATTTCCAAACGGATTTCGCCGCCATCGATGCCAGCGGGGCGGAGTGGCTCGTCCGCAGGGGAGTGCAGCTCGTCGGCGTCGACTACCTTTCTGTGGCGCCGTACAAGAAGAGCCTGGAGACCCACAAGGCCCTCCTGGGGGCCGGTGTCGTCGTGGTGGAGGGCCTCAACCTCACCGGAGTGAGCCAGGGGCGCTACACGCTGTATTGCCTGCCCCTGAAGCTGGTCGGAAGCGACGGGGCTCCGGCGCGGGCTATTCTGGTAGGCGTTTAGGCACGCCGTCCCAGGTCGATTCTCGGGGTCCGGCGCGGCCGGGCAGCGCTAGGCGCGGCAGGTTGCGGAGGAAGAGAATGGGTGAAGGTTCGCTTGCCGGTGTGGCGCTCGTCGTTGTGGTGGTTGTGGCGCTGCTCTTGATCTTCCTTTCCGTGGCCATCCGGTCGGGGGGCCGCTTCCTCCTCAGCGGTGGGGTGAGACGCCCTCCGCAGACGCTGGGCTCGCGGCGGATGGTCGAGGGAGCGCGGGTGGAATTGGGGGAGCACAAGGCTTCCCTCGTCAGTGAGCAGATTGAAGAGCTTGTGCGATCTCGAATGGCCCAGCAGCCCGAGCTGGCCGCCCGGCGGATCGATTTCGCCACCGGCGCGGATGGCGGGCTGGAGATCTGGCTCGACGACATGCGCTACTGGTCGGTGAGCGAGATCCCCGATCCGAAGATCCGGGAGATCGTCGCCGAGGCCGTAGCCAGCTTCAACCGCTGAGGTCCGACGGAGCCCTCATCCGTCCATCCAACCGGAGATGTGAGACCAGCCAACGCTCGGGACCTCGGCGCACGCCCCCACCGCGCGGTCCATTCCTTCCTGATGAGAGGAAGACGCTCGGAGCCCGGCCCGGGCCGGGCGGCCAGCACAAGAAGGGCCCGTGGCATGCGTAGATTCCTGGTAGGGGCGATCCTGATCGCCGTCGTCCTCGGCGGGGGATTGGCCGTCGCCTTCGTGAGCATCGCCGGCGCTTCGCCGCGCTGCTGGCGCCCGGCAGCCGGGCCACCGGAGCCGGGGAATTCGGCGCGCGTCGTTCTCTCGGGAGGCGCCGAGCGGTGTTACCTGCTCCATGTCCCGCCCGAAGGCCTCGCTCCTGCAAGCCCGACGATGCTGGTGATCAGCCTTCACGGGTTCTCCTCTCGTCCCGAGGGACAGGCTTTCCTCACCGGCTGGGAGGAAATCGCCGATCGGGAGGGTTTCCTTGTCGTCTTTCCTCAGGGGACCCGCTTTCCCGTGCGGTGGAACGCCTCTGCGCTCCCGGGGACGGAGGCGGCCGATGACGTCCAGTTCATCCGCGATCTGCTGGATGACCTCGGGGAGATGTTTGCCCTCGACCCCTCCCGCGTCTACGTGAATGGGATGTCGAACGGCGGGGCCATGACCCACCGGCTGGCCTGTGAGATGGCGGATGTCTTCGGCGCCGCGGGCGTCGTCGCCGGGCCGATCCTCTCCCTCCCCGGCGGCTGCGAGCCGGCGCGCCCTATGCCGATCATCGGCTTCTACGGGACGGACGACCCGGTGGTGGCCTACGAAGGGGGATTCCTCTCCGAAGAGTCGGCCCGCCGAATGTTCCGTGTGGAGGCAGCCCGGGCTCGGATCTATTCGGCGCAGGCCTGGGCAGGGGGGTGGGCGGAGTGGAACGGATGCCGGGTCCACGGAGATATCCTGGGGCCCGGGTCTGACGTGAGCGTGGTCTCCTACTCCGATTGTCTCGAAGACGCTTCGGTGGTTCTCTACACGATTCACGGTGGAGGGCACACCTGGCCGGGCGGCCCCATGCTGCCCTTCCTTGGGGGGACGACCCAGAGCATCAGCGCCAGCGAGGCGATGCTGGAGTTCTTCCTGGCGCATCCACTTCCAGACGGAAGCTAGAAGCCGAATCCGGTCTCGCCGCAGCGAGGCACGGGTGCGTGACGGGCGAGCAGTCCCGCTGCTTGTGTGACGCCGCCGTTAGCCGATCGCTTGCCGGAGGTCCTCGGCTACGTCGGGGCGAGGCGTCAGTGCCGCCGTCTCTCGCAGACGGGCAGCGATCGACTGCATCCTATCGCCCGTGACGGGATGGATGAAATGCGGGGCCAGTTCGCCCAGGGTGACGGCCAGATGCGGGCGGGTGAGCACGTCGGGGTCGGGCAGCACGAGCTCGGGGGTGGTGACGATCTGCGCGCCCAGAAGACAGAGGTCTAGATCGATCGGCCGCGGCGCGTACTTGTTGGCCGTTCGAACGCGCCCTAGCTCGGCCTCGATAGCCCGCAGGCGATCGTGGATCTCCATCGCGGCCAACTCGGTCTCGATTAGCACGGCGGCGTTGAGGAAGTCCGGCGCGGCCGCCGGCCCGATGGCGGGGTTCTGGTAGACCATCGAGACGGCGCGCAGGCTCCCGATCTCGGCCAGGCGCCGCACGGCGCGCGCCAGGTTCCTCTCCGGCTCGACGTTCGATCCCAGCGCAATGAAAGCGAGCTCAGTCAAGGTCGCCTGCGGACCGCTCGATCTCCACGCCCACCGAGCGGGCGAAACGAAGCGCTCCCGGCTTCTCGACGCGCACGCGCACCCGCGCCACGCGGGGATCGGCCAGGCAGATGCGGGCCACATCGGCGGCCAGGGCCTCGACGGTGAATCGCGCGCTGCCTTCCACGTGCTCGATCACCTGTTTGGTCAGCGAGCGGTAGTTGACGGTGTCTTCGATTCGGTCGCTGAGGCCGGCGTCGCCGAGATCGGTGAAGAGGGTGATGTTGAGGAGGATGTCTTGCGGCTTCTCCCGCTCCCCGTCGTTGATGCCGAGGATTCCGCGGAGCAACAGGTCTTTGATCTCGATCCGGTCTTCGGCCATCAGGCTGCCCTCATGCGAGCTGGCGCCCGCCGTCGAGGTGGAGGATGGCGCCGGTAACGA
>DATEAV010000150.1:0-6777 GCA_035288185.1 Anaerolineales bacterium
AGACCGGCGCAAGAGCTCGTCGATCTCTGAGACCTCCGCCACCACGCCCAGACGGATGATCGCCACCCGCTCGGCCACCTCCTCGACCTCGCTGAGGATGTGCGACGAGAAGAAGACCGTCGCGCCTGAATCGCGGGCCTCTTTGAGCAGTCGAAGCACCTCCCTCTGCACGAGGGGATCAAGCCCGAAGGTGGGCTCGTCCAACACCAGGAGGTCAGGCCGGTGCATCAGCGCCTGCACCACGCCAACTTTCTGCTTGTTCCCCTTGGAAAGATTGCGAGCGGGAGACTTCAGATCGAGATCGAGGCGCTGCGCCAGCGACCGGACGTACTCTCGATCCAGCTTCTTGCCCCGCAGATGGCTCAGCAGCCGAAGCTGCCCCTCCACGGTGAACGATTCCTCCAGCCGCAGCTCCCCGGGCAAATAGCCGATCCGCGCCCGAACGGCCACGGGATCCTTCTGCGGGCTCAGGCCGAACACTTCGATCGTCCCGCCATTCGGCCGGATCAAATCGAGCATGCACCGAATGGTCGTTGTCTTCCCGGCGCCGTTGGGGCCCAAGAAGCCGAAGATCTCCCCTTGGCGCACCTCCAGATCGACGCCCCGCAACGCTCGGACACGGCCATACGACTTCTTGAGGCCCTCGATGCGGACGGCCAAGCGGTCGGTCATCCTTCGTTCCTCCATATGTGGAGCATGTGGTGCAGCGCACGCACCCCTGGCAGATGCATTCTAGTCCCGCTCCCTGTCAAAGGGCAGACAGCGATGGGACAACTCACCGACATTGCGCCGCGCTCAACGCCCCGCAAGGGCAACACAATGCTCAGAGGCTACGAACCAATCCCACATACAACCTTTCAGGGGACCGTCGCCCGACGTGGGCAAATTACTGAAGAGCGCGGGGGGAATGCGGCCGGTCTGGGGGGGCCGATTCCCGGGCGGCCTCGTAGGCGAGGCTCGAGAGCCAATCTTCGACCGAGCCGTGAAGCCTGCCCAGGAGCGCCAGGCGGGAGGCGATGGCCGAGACTCGCTCGCCAGCCTCCACACAAAGCTCATCCAATAAGGCCTGGTCCTCGGCGGTCATCGCACGCGCGACCTCCCGGACCAAATTTCTCAACGCCGGGCCGCAGATATTGCGGAAGGTCTCGGGAGGGTCGAGGGAAAGCAGCTGAGGCATGTGGAGGCCAAAGCCGGCGAACGCCTCCTTCAAGTGCTGGAGGACGGCCATTCCCTCCTGGCGGAGGGAGGATCGGATCGAGCGAACCTCGTCCTGGATCTCGCGGAGCACGGCCAGCGAGGGCGCCCCGGCTAGGACGAGTTGCTCGACCAGGCCATTGAACGGGGCGTAGTCCCCCTGCTCCAGGCACTGGGCGATGAGCTGCCCGGCTTGCATCCGGACGTAAGCCCTTTCGGCAATGCTTAAGAGCTCATCGAGTGGCCGATTCAAGGTCATCCTTCTTCGCCATGCTGCCCACACGGGCAGAGCCCACGGAGGTAGGGCCAGCTGTAGATGCCATAGCGGTGACCGTCTTTCCAGGCCGGCTGCAAGGCGTAGCTGCCCACCTGGTCGAGACCCTCCAATTCCCCGCTTGCACCCGGCCTCAAAGGCTTCTCCAGCATCTCGGGGTTCCCTGGCAGGCCCATGTTCTCATGGCCGCCCCGGCACTCCGCGCAGGGGCAGGCCGCCCTGAGCCCCGCCAGAGGGTATTCCGAGTGATGTCCGTCCTCCCAATCGATGATCAGGACGCCGCGAGAGCGGGAAGCGGCGATGCTGGCTGGCCGGATGGTCAAGGGATGGTCTCCCGGAACCCGGGGCATCATAGGACGATCTCAACGAAGATGCAACTCACTGCGATCCCAGCCGCCGAAGGTAGTTCGAGACAGCCCATCCGGTCTTGACGGGGTCAAAGGGATTCACCAGCCGCACCCACGCGTATCCATCCGCATACTCCGGCCCACCCACGACTTCAAACACCTCGCTTTCCACCCCGAGGACGAGCACCGTCGCCTCGAGGGAGGGCGAGGCTCGCAGCCGCAGGCCGTCGCCTTCCGTGCCGTAGACCTCGACGAGGTCTCCAACGGTGAACCCAATGTCGGTATCGGGGTCCAGAGTGGGTGGGGGAGCGGGTGTGGGCTCCGCAGTCGTCGAGGGCGCCGCCGGGACGGTCGGCGTCGTCGTGGGGGCGACGATGAGGGTCACCCACGGAGCGAGAGGCATGCCCTCCGCCGGCGCCGGCCGGCTGGCTCCGGTCCCCAGGACGAGGGCGAGAAGAGCCAGGCCACCGAACGCCACGCCGCCGGCGATCCAGGCCCACTCCCTGCGGGCGACGGCAGGCAGATCGTGCAAGTCCCCAGTCATACCGGGAGAAGGAAGAAGCCCAGAGCGAGCATCAGATAAACCGCCGTCAGTTCCGCCCCTTCCAGCCAGTTGGATTCGCCATCGGCCGAGACCAGTGCGGCGATCAAGACGCCGCCGATCAAAGCGATCAACTCGAAGGAGTTGAACACCAAGCTGAGCGGGTTGCCGAAGAGGAGGCTGACGAAGACGAGGGCGGGGGCGACAAAGAGTGCCACCTGCAGGCTCGAGCTGACGGCGATCTCGACGCTCAGGGTCATGTGGTTCTTCATGGCCACCGTGACGGCCACCATGTGCTCGGCGACATTGCCGATGATCGGGATGAGCACCACGCCGAGGAAGAATTCCGAGATGCCTAGCTCGCCCACAACCGGCTCCACCTGAGCCACGAGCACCTCGCTCAACCAGGCCACCCCCACCGTAGAAACGGCCAGGAGCACGAGTGCAGCCCGGAGCGACCAGCCCGGATGATGCGCCACGGGCTCGGCCGAGGCGCGGGTGAGCGGCCCGACGTCCACGCGCAGCGTGTAGTAGAGGCCCATCGCGTAGAGAAGGAGCATCAGGCCGGCCACCCCGAGGCTGAGGACCTCGATGCTGAAGCCGCCGATCCCGTTCGTCGTCTGAGAGAAGAGCGAGGGTATCGAGAGGGCCACGACGGCCAGAACGAGCAGGATGCTGTCACTGAGAGTCTTGCGCCGATCGAAAACCTGCACGCCGTGACGAAGCCCGCCCGCCAACATGCTCAGCCCCATAACGAGCAACAGGTTTCCCAGAATCGATCCGGTGATGGAGGCCTTGACGAGCTCCAATAATCCTTCCCGGATCGCCACGATCGTGATGATCAGCTCGGCCGCATTGCCCAGAGTGGCGTTGAGCAGGCCGCCGATGCGCGGGCCGGTGTAGGTTGCCAGGGTCTCGGTGGATTCGCCGATCAGGCCGGCCATTGGGATCATTCCGACAGCGGAGGCCGCCAGCACCCAGGCCGGCCTCACCTGCAGGCGCTCGAGCAGGATGGCGATCGGAGCCAGGAAGATCAGCCAGTAGAGGGGGTTTCGGGCGAGGCGCCGGAGGATCGCGGTGTTCATCGGCTTTTGGAGCCCAGCGTGAGCGCCGGGGAGAACACGGGGGGCAGCGGTTCCTTCGGCACCAAGACGCGGAGCACCTGCTTACGGATGCTCAGCCGGGCGGGAGATGCCAGCACGCATGGCTCGCCGTCCATGTGCATCAAGAGCTCGCCGTCAGATTCGAAGGAGGCTTCGCTCGCCTGAAAATGGACGACACCGGGTGCGTCGACGTGAGTGCCACGCAAGATTTGCGCCACGCGAACGACTGCATCCGAAAGCGATCGACCGCGAATCAGCCAGAAGTCAAGCAAGCCGTCATCCACCTTCGCTTCCGGCGAGAGCTCAAGCAGGCCGCCGGCGTAACCACGGATGTTGCTCCCCACCGCCACGAGGTAGCGATCCTCCCATGTCCGGCCCAGGGCGTGAACTCTGAGATCGATCCCTTGCCAGCTGCGCGAGTTCCAGATCGCCAGAATTGCGTAGTGAGCCGTTGCCAGGGTTTTCTCCCAGCGCTCGCGCGGCTCGATGCTGTTGACGATGTGGGCGTCGAGGCCCAGTCCCGCCCACATCAGAAAGGAGTGCCCGTTGCACTCCCCCACATCCACCAGCCGCATCTCGCCTGCGGCAAGGCGGGCGGCGCTCTCCTCGAGGGCAAACCAGTTCGTCCAGGAAAGACGCGGCAAACCCATTTCCTGGGCCCAGACGTTTGCCGTTCCCGAGGGGAGCACCCCCAGCATTGTGGAGCTTCCCGCCAGTGCGCCGGCCACCCTGCCCACCGAGCCGTCGCCGCCGGCTACGAACACGGCCTCGCAACCGGCCGCCACGGCCTCGAGGGCCAGCCGGGAAAGGTCCTGGGAGGGCTCGGCTTCCAGGATCTCCAGCGCCCAGCCGGCCTTTTCCAGGACGCCGGCGGCGCGCCCCAGAAAAGGGCCGGCGGGAAACCTGCCGGCGGCAGGGTTGTGGATGAGCCAGGCAGTGCGTGTCACCGACCCTCCGGCCCGGTATTATAGCGCGCCCATTGCCGCCATTCTCCCTTCTGGTTGTCGAGGCCTGGGCGAGAGTGTACAATCGGCCAACGGAGGCCGCTTGGAGATCTCAGATCTCCCCGTTCTGGGGGGCCGCTACAAGGTGATCCGCCCGCTGGGAGCGGGCGGAATGGCCCACGTCTACCAGGGCCTCGATCTCAATTTGCAGCGCGAGGTCGCCCTCAAGGTCTTGCGCGAGGATCTCATTGAGGACCCTGCCTTCCGCGACCGGTTCCTGCAGGAAGCCCGCGCGGCCGCCAATCTCCTTCACCCCAACATCGTCACCATTTACGACTTCGGTCAAGACGCGACGGGCTACTTCATGGTGATGGAGTATGTCCAGGGAACGGATCTGAAGACCCTCCTTCGGCGGCGCGGCCGGCTGCCGGTCGAGCAGGCGATCGATCTGGGAATCCAGATCTGCGCCGGCGCGGGGTATGCGCACAGGGCCGGTCTTGTTCACTGCGATCTCAAGCCCCAGAACATCCTGGTCTCACCCGAAGGCCGCGCCAAGATCACCGACTTCGGCATCGCCCGCGCCCTGGCCTCGATCCATCCCGACGAATCCTCCGAAGTCGTTTGGGGAAGCCCGCAGTATTTCGCGCCTGAGCAGGCTGCCGGCGGGCCGCCGTCGCCCGCCAGCGACGTCTATGGGATCGGGGTGATGCTCTTCGAAATGCTCACCGCCCGCCTCCCCTTCGATACCGACGACCCGGCGCGACTCGCGGAGATGCACCTCACGACGACGCCACCTTCTCCCCGCAGCTTCAACCCCGATATTCCTCCTGCTCTCGAACAGATCATCCTCAAGGTCCTCTCGAAGGAACCCTCCGCCCGCTACCGAACCGCAGACCAACTCGGCCACGTCCTGGCCACGTTCAGCGCAAGCCCCCCCACCCCCGAGCTCCAGGCGACACCCGTGGCCCATGAAGTGAGCCTCGAGCCTGCCTCCCCGGAATCCGAGACCATGCGCATGCCTCTCTCCCCCGCTGGGGCGATTGATTGGACGGCGGTGGCCCTCGGCCTTCTGGCGTTCGTCGCCGTCGGTGGCCTGATCCCGCTCTGGCTGTTCATCGCGTTGCGCTAGCAGGCTATTCATTCACACCGCGCGACCTCAACGATCGATCGTGCATCACGGATGTCATCCCAAGAGGCCGTGAACGAATCCCGATTTGGGGGAGACAGGATGGTGGCACGTCTCCCTCCCTGTGCCCCCTCGAGGGATCCTGCATTAACGTCATCCTGAGGCCGTCCTGCAATTGCTCTCCTCCTCGGATGGGCTTGGAGGCCGAAGGATCTCGTTCTTGGCCACGCTGAGGATGTGGGAGACAACGAGATCCTTCAGGCCTCCCGAAGATTCGAGTGGTGGCTCCAGTCAGGGAACGGCCTTCAGGATGACATGAGAGATCAGGTCTCTCCTGCTGTGCCTCCTCGGTCGATACGGGATTCATTCGCAGGCTCTGAGGCCGTCCAACAATCGCTCACCTCACCGAATTGGGTCGCAGGCCGAAGGATCTCGCTAGACCAGAATGTGAGATCCTTCGGCCTCAGAAGTGGTGCGAGGGGTCGTCAGCCGACGAACGGCCTCAGGATGACGTTAAGCATCGGGTGTCATCCCTTGTGCCTCGACGGGCGGTTCGCGATTCGTTCACGGGCTCCGCGAGCGGATTGCGTCTCCGCGCTTCCCGGGGCCCGGGCCAATCGGGTCGTTTCCCTTCCGCCCTCAAGGCCATGGAATGTCGGTGGCGCAACTTGCGCTGGAGACTTCTGAAGCCGTGCGACTCGGCGGCGACGGTGCGTACGCTTCAATCAGTTCACTGATGGCGAGACTGGAGTACGTGTCGCCGAACGGGAGCGTCGTTTCCCTCGGCCCGCCGGTGGATTAGGGGGCCAACGCTTCGCCTCCCCGCCGTTGGCGGGTCTGGCCGAGAAGATCAGCCTGCGCCTAGCAGCGGCCCGCCGTTGAGCGGGTCACCGCTCCCTGCGGAATCAGGCCGGTCTCCAGATACCGCCACTGCGCTACCAGCAACTTCCTGGCCAGCGCCACGATCCCGATCCGCCTCACCCGACTGCTCCCATCCCCGAACCGCCTCTGGTACCACTGACTCAGTTCACTCGCCGGCTGGTAGCGCAGCCACCCCCAGGCGATCTCGATCGCCAGCGCCCTCACGTGCCGGTTCCCCGCTTTGCTCACACCTGCACTTGCAGCGCAGGTGCAAGTGTCCCTCGCTCTCGCGAGCTGTCCCCCCTCTGGTAGGGCGTGGGTGTCAGTCCCGCCAACCCTCCGACTTCTTTCCCGTTCCGGAACTCTCGCCAGCTGAAGAACTCCATC
>DATEAV010000151.1:0-4219 GCA_035288185.1 Anaerolineales bacterium
TCGCTGGAGGCGTCGGCTCGGCCCGGATCGGCCGACGCCTGGAAGCGCGAGATCACGGTGTCGCCGTCTAAGTCGGTGTAGTTGACGAAGAGGATGCCGTTTGAAGCGTAGTCCGGGTGGAGGGCCAGGCCGAGAAGCCCCTGCTCATTGGCAGCTACTCCCACACGGTCACGAAGATCGAGGAACGGCTCGGGCAGCACCCCGCCGTTCTGGTGGATCATGATCGTCCCTGCCTGCTGGACGACGAGCAGGCGGCCGTCGCCGAGGTCCTGCAGATCCACTGGCCGGCTGAAATCGCCGGGCAGACGCGTCCAGACAAACGCCGACGGGTCAGGAAAGGAGGTGACAAACGGCGGAGCGCTGGCCGTGGGTGAGGGGACCAGAGTCTCCGTGGGCGCGGGCGCAGGGCTGGGCGAAGGCGTCGCATCCCGAGGCGTGGCTGGGGCAAGCGGCGTCGTTGAGGGCGCGAGCGAACAGGCGATCAACAGAGGAAGAATCACCAGCAGGAACCGACGCATCAGAACCCTCACCACCCTCGGTTTCCGGGGGCGAAGAACTACCTCGGACGAACCGAGACGATCATCAATTCGATTTCGTCGAGCTCCAGCGGGCGGCGACCCCAACGACCGGCCGTTCCGCCCCATAGGTGCTCGACGGTGAAGCCGGCATCCCGAAGAAGGGCCGCCAGCTGGCCCGGGAGGTAGCCGCGCTCCCGAACGGAGATCGGCCGAATGCCCTCCGGCGTGGAGAGCTCCATGGTGAAGTTCTCAATCAGAGTGGATGGATCAAACCGCCCCTCGGCGACGTCTTCGGGAGTGGCGGCGCGGATCTTTTGCAGCCCGTTGAGCGCGGTGAGGACGAATTGCCCGCCGGGGTGCAAAGCCTCGACCGCATTTCGCAAGATCGCAGGGTGTCCCTCGTGAACACCTCCTGCATGTAGATCGACGCATGGCCGTCGAAGAAGATTTCCCATTCGCTCTTGCCGATCATGGTCTCAGGTTCTCCTTCCAGCGCGCAGCCGCCACGCGCCGATGCTCAGAGACCCTCTCCCGACCCCGCGGAAGGGGAGCCTCTCATGCGAAAGGCGTACAATTGTACCTTCGAAGGATTCGCCTGTGCCGGAAGCTGCTGCGCGCTGACCCATTCCCACCACCAGGCTCCTTCGTTTCCAGGCTGGGATGCGATTCGAGACGCTAGACACCGAAGCAAGATTCGCTTTGCGCGCCGTGAGTCACGCGGCCCGGCTCTGCCGTTTCCTCCAGTCCTCCGCGCCTTCCGCCGCCAGCAAGGAGGATCATTCGCCGGTGACGGTGGCCGACTTCGCGGCGCAGGCCGTAGTGAGCCGGCTCCTGCAAGACGAATTCCCTTCCGACAGCATCGTGGCGGAAGAGGAGAGCCGGCTGATCCTAGAAGACGCCTCTCAAGATCGGCTGGGGGCGGTCGTCGAGGCCGTTCGCCGCCTCTTCCCCGCGACCACAGGCGGGGACGTGCACCAATGGATCGATCGTGCCGGTGAGCCTGCCGAGCGCACCTGGGCGTTGGATCCTCTGGATGGCACGAAGGGGTTCTTGCGCGGCGGGCAATACGCTGTGGCGCTGGCTCTTCTCGAGAGGGGCCAGGTTGTCCTCGGCGCGCTTGCTTGCCCGGTCCTGGGGCTGGCTGCGTGCAAGAGCGCCGCGACCCAGGGGACCATGGCGATCGCGGTGCGTGGCGCGGGCGCTTTCGCTTCGCCGATGGGGAGTGAGGCGTTCGTCCGCCTGAGGGTCTCATCTCGGCGCGAGCCCGAGCACGCCCGCCTCCTGCGATCCTACGAGGCCGACCACACAGATGTCGCCAAGTTGGATCGGATCGCCGCGCTCCTGGGCGCTCGGGAGCCACCGGTCCGGATGGACAGCCAGGCGAAGTCGCTCCTTCTCGCGGCGGGTGAGGGGGAGCTGATCTTTCGCCTGATTTCGCCGCGCCGGCCGGACTACGTTGAGAGAATCTGGGATCAGGCAGCCGGCGCCATCATCGTGGAGGAGGCCGGCGGCCGGGTGACCGATCTGGCCGGTGAGCCCCTCGACTTTCGGGCCGGACGCGCGCTGGATCGCAATCTGGGCGTCCTTGCCTCCAACGGGAGGCTTCATGCCGCCGCGCTGGAGGCGATTCGTCAAACGGGTGCGGATCGCAGGCCTGCGCCATGAACGGCTTGAGCAAGCCGGCACCGCCGGCGGCGACCTCGTTCGGTGAACCCCGTTGGCCAACGGCCGTGGCGCTGCTCTTCTCGGCCGCCGCCATCGCCGCCTCCGCCTGGGTGGCGCTGGGAGTCTTCGAGGGCCTTCCCCACCTCGAGGACGAGATGGCTTTCCTGTGGGAGGCCGGGGTGATGGCCGAGGGGAATATCCGCATGCCCTCCCCTCCCTCGCCGCGTTCTTTTCTTGTGCCGTTTGTTGTCGACCACGATGGCCAGCGGTTCGGGAAATATCCGCCGGGCTGGCCGGCGGCGCTTTCCCTGGGTGCTCGCGCAGGAGCAGCCTGGCTGGTCAATCCCCTCCTGGCCGGCCTCGGAGTCTGGCTGATCTATCGTCTGGGCAGCCGCGTCGCCAGCCCGTGGATCGGCGTGCTTGCGGCCGGCCTGGTTGCCGCCTCGCCCATGCTCTTGATTCTCTCCGGATCCTTCATGGGTCATGCCCTGGGGCTGGTGCTGGCGGCTGCGTTCTGGCTCGCCTGGATCGATCTGTTTATGCCCGCGCCGGCCGGTGAGACGAAAGCAATTCCGGCGTCGCTGCTTGTTGCCGTCGCCGGCCTCTCGCTTGGCCTGCTCGCGCTCACGCGGCCTCTCACGGCCGTCGGCGTTGCGTTGCCTTGCGCGGTTCACGCCGTCCGAATCCTTCTGCGCGGCCAGGCGCCTGAGCGGCGCCGCCTCGTGGGCGTGGCCGGGATATCCCTGGCCCTCGCCGCCGTGCTCTTCCTCTGGCAGGCCGCGCTCACCGGCGACCCCTGGCTCAACCCATACACGCTCTGGTGGAGATACGACCGGGTCGGCTTTGGCCCCGGGATCGGGCGGGCGGCCTCCGGCCACAACCTGCACTGGGCGCTGGTCAACACGCGCTTCAGCCTCTCCGCCGGGCTTCATGATCTGTTCGGTTGGCCCTATCTTTCCTGGATCTTCCTCCCCTTTGGCCTCTATGCCCTTCGCCGCAGCCGCGCAGGGCTGCTGCTCGCCGCCGGGTTTCCCAGCCTCGTCCTGGTGTACATCGCCTATTGGATCGGCTCGTGGCTGCTCGGGCCGCGCTACTACTACGAATCTCTGCCCGGCCTGGCCATCGCCTCAGCGGCCGGCGCCGCCTGGCTTGGAGGGTGGCTGCGCCGGAGGTCGAGTCGCCTTGCCCGCGTGCGAGCCTTCGCCGTTGCCGCCCTCCTGATGGTCCTCCTAGCGTTGAATCTGGGGTTCTATGTCCCCCAGCGCGTGGGAGGTCTGCGCGGCCTCTACGGCGTATCACGCGAGGGCTTGCGCCCGCTCGAGCAAGCCGATCTGGGCCGCGCCCTGGTGATCGTCCATCCCGCGCGCGCCTGGACCGAGTATGGAACGCTGCTCATCCTCACGCCGCCGTTTGCCCAAAGCGAGCTGCTCCTGGCCTACACCCGCGGGGACCTGGTCGACCAGGCGCTTGCGCTCGCCTTTCCTGACCATCGGCTGATTCACTATTACCCTGACGAACCCGGGAAGTTCTACGACCGCCCGCGTTGACCTCCGGCAGGGCGGGTTGCCAGGTGTGATCGATCTGTGTTGAAACGGGGAGCGGACGCAAAGAGGAGGCGGCGAATGGCGGGGAGAACGACGATTTCCACGGGTGCACGATGGGAGCCGATTGTGGGCTACTCGCGGGCGGTGCGCGTCGGCGATGTGATTCATGTCTCGGGCACCACCGGCATCGGGCCGGATGGCGAAATCGTAGGCCCCGGCGACGCCTACGCGCAGGCGGTTCAGGCGCTCCAGAACATCGAATCGGCCCTACATCGTTTGGGCGCCGGCATGAAAGACGTCGTCCGGACGCGCATGTACCTGGTCGATATCGATGAATGGGAGGCGGTGGGCCGGGCGCACGGTGAGTTCTTCGGGGCGATTCGACCGGCCACGACGATGGTGGAGGTGAGCCGCCTGATCTCCCCGGAAATGCGGGTGGAGATCGAGGCCGAGGCGATTGCGGGAAGCGGCGAAGGCGAATCTCCCCAGGCT
>DATEAV010000152.1:0-2881 GCA_035288185.1 Anaerolineales bacterium
CTCATTCGCCGCTTCGCCGCCGTCTTCGGTTGCCCGACCTTCCGCCTCACGATCGAAGAAGGCCGCGTGGCACAGGCCGAAGTGACGCGCGACTCGGCTTGCGGCTGCGCCCGGCACGTGGCCCACAATCTGCCCGGCACGCCGGTCGACGAAGCGGTCGAGAAGGCGGGCCTGTTGCACCATCACTTCCCCTGCCTGGCCAGCATGGCGCAGGATCCCGACTACCTCGACACGCTGATGCATGTCTCGGGTCACCTGGTGAGAGACGCCGTCCGTCACGAGCTCGAGGACTCTCTGACTCCCGTGGCCTACCTGCGTCCGCACGGACGCGTCGATCCCGGCAAGGAGGAAGGCTGAGATGGAACACCTGTCCCTGACCCTGCCCGCGCTGTACGGCGACCACCACGTCGCCTCCGTCCGACACGTCTTGCAGGGTTTGCCGGGCGTCTCCGACATCGCCGTGAGCCCGGCGGCCCACGCCGTCAGCCTGCAATTCGATCCGGCGCAGCAGACGACGGCGGCGATCGAGGCCGCTCTGGCCGTCGCCGGCTATTCCGCCGGAGATCCGGCCCGCGACCTCCCCTCGCCGGGGCCTGCCTCCCCGCGTCACACGGCGACATTGGCCGGCAGCCTGGCCTTCGCCCACCAACCGCCCGCCTGGGAGGGTCGGCCGCTATGGCCGTGCCCGGGCTTCGACCGCACCCCCATCCCGGAAGACTGAGCCCAAGGAGACACCTAATGGCCGAAGAGAGACCTTCCCGGAAGAAGATGCGCAGCCCGGAGGAGCGCTCGCTCGACCCGGCGGCGCGCGAGATGCTCGTCCGCGCCGACGAGCTGGGCCTGGAAACGGCCTTCTCCCGTGCCGATCAGATGGCTCCTTGCCCGATCGGCTCCACCGGGAGCTGCTGCCACGTGTGTTTCATGGGGCCCTGTCGATTGGTCAAGGACGGCCAGACCGGCGTCTGTGGCGCCACCATTGAGACGATCACCGCCCGCAACTTCGCCCGCGCCATCGCCGCCGGCGCCTCGGCCCATTCCGACCACGGTCGGGACTTGGCCCTCACCCTGCTGGCAGTCGCCAAGGGCGAGGCTCAGGGCTACCGGATCCGCGACCCGTTCAAGCTCGCCCGTCTGGCGACGGAACTGGGCATCGCCACCGAGGGCCGACCGGTTGAGGACATCGCGCTGGACGTCGGCCAGACCTGCCTGAATCTGTTCGGGCAGCAGACGGGCGAAGTCCGGTTCATCGAACGCGCCCCGGCCAAACGTAAGGAACTCTGGCGCAAGCTCAAGATCGTCCCGCGCGGCATCGACCGCGAGGTGGTGGACGTGCTCCACCGCACCCACATGGGCGACGATCAGGACCCGGAGCACATCCTCGACCAGGGCATGCGCACCGCCCTCGGCGACGGATGGGGCGGCTCGATGGTCGCCACCGATCTGTCCGACATTCTCTTCGGCACGCCCAGCCCGCTGGTCTCACAGATGAACCTGGGCGTGATCAAGGCGGACGAGGTCAACATCATCGTGCACGGGCACGAGCCGACCCTGTCCGAGATGATCCTGGCCGCCACCAGCGATCCGGAGCTGCTGGCGTACGCCCGCCAAAAAGGCGCCCAGGGCATCAACCTGGCTGGCATTTGCTGCACCAGCAACGAGACCTTGATGCGCCAGGGTGTGCCCTCCGCCGGGAACTTCCTGCACCAGGAGCTGGCCATCATGACCGGCGCGGTCGAGGTCATGGTGGTGGACGTGCAGTGCATCATGCAGGCCCTGCCCGACCTGGCGAAGAACTTCCACACCGAGGTCATCACCACCTCGCCCAAGGTCAAGATCACCAAGGCGACCCACATCGAATTCGACGAGCATCACGCGCTGGACATCGCCAAGCAGATCGTCCGTCGGGCGATCGACAACTACCCCAATCGGGGCGAGTTCAAGATCCCCAACTTCACCTCCGACGTCGTCCCCGGCTTCTCGCACGAGTACATCAACTACATGCTCGGCGGCAGCTACCGCTCCTCCTTCCGCCCGCTGAATGACGCCATCATGTCCGGGCGGATCCGCGGAGTCGTGGCCAACGTCGGCTGCAACAATCCTCGCACCACGCAGGACGCCACCCACGACTACCTGGTGCGTGAGCTGCTCAAGAACGACGTGCTGGTGGTGGAGACCGGCTGCGGCGCCATCGCCAGCGGCAAGTTCGGTTTCCTGTTGGGCGAGGCGATGGAGTCGGCCGGGGCCGGGCTGCGCGAGGTGTGCGAGGCCACCGGCATGCCGCCGGTGCTGCATATGGGCTCGTGCGTCGACAACACCCGCATCCTGACCGTGCTGTCCCAGGTCGTGGCCGAGGGTGGGCTGGGCGACGACATCAGCGACGTCCCGGCCGTCGGCATCGCGCCGGAATGGATGAGCGAAAAGGCCATCTCGATCGCCACGTATTGCGCCGCCTCCGGGGCCTACGTGATCATGGGAATCAAGAACCCGGTCGAAGGCAGCGAGGCAGTCACCGACCTGCTCAGCCGGGGCTGGGAAGCCAAGGTGGGCGGCAAGATCGAGTTCGTCGTCGAGCCGGTGGAGATGCTGCGCCGCACCCTCGAACACATCGACAAGAAGCGCGCCGCGCTCGGCCTAGCGGCCTATGAGCCGCAGAAGTTCGGCCGCAGCGGCGACGCTCGCATGCGGGAAATCGACATGCTCGAACCCGCCCAGCGCACCGAAGCGCTGTACGGCGTGCCGGCGAACTGAAGGAACATTCGATGCCGCTTTCCTTGAACCCCCACCCCCTTGCCCCCTCCCCCTGGCATGACCGTGTCTCGCATGACTGCGAGTCTCCCCAGGGGGAGGGGGAGGGAATTCGAAGGGGTGGGGGGCAACAGAG
>DATEAV010000153.1:0-4958 GCA_035288185.1 Anaerolineales bacterium
TCCTCCTGCTCTGGGTAAGCCTCGACGAGAACGAGATCGAGATCCAAATCGAGATCGAAGACGAGCTCGACGACGACGCCGACGACCTCGATCCTGATCCCGGCTCCTGACCCGAAAGGTCGTGAACCAATCGAGGGGAAAACGAACGCGCATGGTGTCGTCAGGCATTTCCAGACCCCAGGCGCATCTCCGTCTTGGGCCCTCGTCCTCACCCCCTACCCCCTCTCCGCCTGAGTCGCGTGTCTCCGTGCACAGAAATTGGGCGGAGAGGGGAATAGAGGTCAAAGGAGGAAGGGGGCGGCTCCGCCGCCCCCTTCCTCCTTTGCTGTTCTCCCCTCCCCCGGCCTCGCCTAAGCTGTCAGCGCGATTCGATCCTGCCGGGGGAGGGGGCCAGGGGGTGGGGGACGGCAAGGCCGCCATGTCGAGCATCCATCTGTCATTAGGATGCCCTCTGATTCGTCCACAACCTCTGAGCCCGCCGGGCGCGCAAGCGCCCGGTTTTGATTTCCCCGCCCCGCCGCCTCTTTACCGAGGGTTGGATTTCTCTGCTGCGAGGACCCAATACGCGGTAGACTTACCTCAGGCCTCGGGAACCGGCCGACGCGAAGGACCTTCTCCCCGCGGCCCCACCCCCGAGGAGGAGGCGAGCATGCCTCTAATCGACGGTGTGTATTTCTGTGACCGTTGCGGTGCGGAGATCGTCGGGTCCCCCGTTATTCGCGAGAACCGCCGGCACTGCTGCCAGGACTGCGCCAACGGCCTTCCGTGTGATTGCGCCCTGATCCTGGAGGACGACCGACGGGAGAGCGGCGAGGCCGCCTCCGAGTAGGCTCCCCGCGCGTTTTCTCTGCTCTGCGCCGCCTGCCCCCTCTTAACCCTCTGCCGCAAACGGCAACCGTACTAGCCGCCCAGGCACTTTTCGCTCTCCCACCTCAACCGCTCCCCCCGCTTCTTCCAGCGCGGCCGGCCGCACGGAGGCCAGTGCGATGGCGCCCAGCTCGGGTGAGAGGGCGGCGCTGGTCACCCGACCGACGGCTCGGCCATTCTGCGTCACGCCCTCGCCAGGCACCAACACCGATCCTGCCCGCACGCCGAGCAGTTCCTTGGCCAATTTGCCCCGGCTCTCCATCCGGGCGATGATCTCCTGCCCGATGTAGCAGCCTTTGGTGAAACTCACCGCCTCCCTCAACTCCACTTCGAGGGGGAGCGAATCGCCTACGATCTCGACATCCGTCTCTGGAATCCCGGATTCGATTCTCAGGATGTCGTAGGCTTCTTGGGCGCCATCCGCCCCCTTTCCCCAGAGTTGACGGGACTCGGCCGCGGCATCCGGGGCCAAGAGGAGGCGCACCCCACCGCCCGCCGGCCGGTCGACTTTCCACGCCACCCCACCGCCCCAATCCACCGCGCGGCCGGAGGCTCCGGTTTCCATCGGCGCGATCCGCCTGGTCGCCTCATGGGCCTGAGGCCCATAAAACCCCCAGAACGCCCAGCCTTCTTCCACCTCGTGCAGCCGGACGTCGTCTTGGAAGAAGATGTGCCGCTCCAGCCAATCGCGAACCCGGGGGCCTCGCCCCGGGCTGGTCATCAGTAGCCCCTCGTGCTCCCTCATCACCACCCAGATCACGTCGATGATCCGGGCCACCGCCGTCGTCAGCACGGTCTGGCGCACTTCACCCGCCTGCATGCCGGCCAGGTCGTTGGTCGACATCCGCTGCAGAAGGTCGAGCCAGGTGAGGCCTTCGGCGCGCAGTAGCCCCGGAGCAGGGTGCGGGACCACCAGCACGCCCCTCATCGATTGTTGGTATGCCTGCTCGACCGCGCTGCGGTCAGCCACGTCCCACTCTCCCCGTGCTCACATCACGTCTTGTGCCATGGTCTGACCAATTCAGCATAAACACCCGCCGGTCTCTCGTCCAGATCCCGGGCCGCTCGACGGCTCCCCTCTCGGCAGGCGCCTGCGCGGGTCAGGCCGATCGTCGCCACTCCACATCGGGCCGGCGCGGTACGAGTTGCCGTTCCGGAGAGTGATCGAGAATCACTTCTGCCGCAGGAGTCGGGCGGAGTTGCCGAGGATCCCCAGATCGGGCAGCGATTGCGCCGCGGCGGCTAGGATGGGGGGCAAGATGCCGAAAGCAGCCAACGCGATTCCCACGAGATTGTAGACGCCGGTGAAGATGAGATTCATCCTGACCACCCCCATCGTCCGCCGGGCGATCCCCAGGACCTCCGGCACAAGGCCCCAGTCTTCGCGCAGGAGAGCGATGTGCGCCGCCTCAATGGCGATGTCGGCGCCCGCTGCCCCCATCGCGATTCCTACGTCGGCCTGTGCAAGCGCGGGCGCGTCGTTCACGCCATCGCCGACCATGACCACAACATGGCCTTGCGCCTGAAGTTCCCGCACGATCGCGATCTTGTCCTCGGGCAGGAGACTCGCCCGATGGTCCACACCAAGGTCTTGAGCGAGCGCCGAGGCGCTCCGCTCATTGTCGCCCGTGATCAGCTCGATATACCGAACGCCGAGGGCGCGCACGCGGTTGAGCGCGGCGGGGACTTCGGCCCGTAGCGTGTCGGTGGCCGCCACAACCCCGCACAGCTGGCCGTCTCTCTCCACATACAAGAGCGTCTTGCCTTGCTCTTCCAGTTGCGCGGCGATGGGCAGCGAAGCGCCTTCCGGGATCATGCGTGCGTTGCCCACGCTCACCCTGCGGCCGGCGATGTCGGCGCGCACGCCTATTCCCGGGATCGCCTCGAAATCATCGGCTTCGCCGAGGGCCAGCCCTTGTGCCTGCGCCGCTCTGCGCACCGCCTCGGCCAGCGGATGCTCGGAGTAGCGCTCGGCCGAGGCCGCCAACGTCAAGACCTCCCCGGCGGGCAGACCGTTGAGGGGGAAAACATCGGTCACTTGCGGCCGGCCGAGGGTGAGCGTGCCCGTCTTGTCGATCAACAACACGTCCGCCCGGGCTAACGCCTCGAGATACTTGCCGCCCTTGATCAACAGGCCGCGCCTTGCGCCCGCCCCGATCGAGGCCAGCATGGCGATCGGGGTAGCGAGGGCGACAGAGCAAGAGCAGGCCACGACCAGAACTGCGGCCGCAGCCAGCGGGTTGCGCCCGATGAGGAAGGTGAGCGCGGCCACCCCGGCGACGAGAGGCAGATAGTAGGCGCTGAAACGGTCGGCCATGCGCTGCACGTTGCCGCGGTGGGCTTCGGCTTCTTCCACCATTCTCACCACGCGCCCGAAGGTCGTGTCGGCTCCGATTCGCGTGGGTCTCACTCGCAGGCTGCCGAGCCGCGCCAACGTGGCCGCGAAGACATGCGACCCGGGAGCCGCGTCCACGGGCATCGACTCTCCGGTGATCGCCGATTGATCCAGGGTGGCATGCCCGGCGACCACCTCGCCGTCGACAGGGATTATCTCCCCGGGGCGGACAACGACGATCTCGCCGACGCCGATTTCTCCGATCGGCACTTCTTGCTCGGCCCCCTCGCGTTCCACCCGCGCCATCTGCGGCGCCATCGCTGTGAGGTCTTTTACGGCCCGGCGTGCGCCTTCGGTGGTGAGCTTCTCGGCGTATTCGCCAACACGCATGAAGAATACGACCACGGCGGCCGTCGCCCACTCACCGACCGCCAGAGCGGCGAGAGCCCCGAGGCTCATCAGCGAGTGGGAGGTGATTTGCCGCTTGAGTGCGGAGCGGGCGACGCCCAGAAAGATCGTCCAGCCGCTTGCGATCACAAGGGCGAGGCCAAGCGGAAGAGGCACCCGCTCGGTGAGCCGCTCGAATAGGCCGAGCCATTCGCCAACGATTACGACAAACAGCACAGCGCCGAAGACGAGGGCCAATAGGGTGGCGATTCGGCTGCCAAAGCCGCCGAGCGGCCTGCCGGCCGTTTCGCCGGCCGGCCCGGGCACGGAGTAGCCCGCTCGTTCCACGGCCTCACGAATGGAGGGCATTGCCACGAGGGCCGGGTCCATCTGGATGATGGCCTTCTCGGAAGAGAGCAGGACGTCCACCGATGCGACGCCTGGCAATCTGGCGATCGCCTGCTGAACGTGCTGAGTACACTCGGCGCAGTCCATGCCCCCGACGGGGATCTCCAGCGTTTGAAGCCTAGCCATGGCCCGAGTTCCCTGCGCGCTCATAGCGAGTGCACTCGTAGATTCCGCGAGCCACATCCGCCAGCAATTCGTCTCCGAGCTGCAACAGAGCTCCCACGCGCTCGTCGCTCAGGCGATAGTAGGCATAGCGGCCTTTGGCCTCCACGGTCACCAGCCCGCAATCCCGCAAGCAGGCCAGATGGTTCGAGACATTAGGCTGCTTCATGCGGGTGACCCGGACGATTTCACCCACGGCCAATGGGCCATCTCGCAATGCCTGCAGAATCCCGAGGCGGGAGGGATCGGCCAGACCGCGAAAGAGCTTGGCCTGCAATTCCACAGCATCGGGGGCGGCGGTCATCAACATCCGGCGAGTCTCCCATACATCAGCGCATAATGATACATCGATGTTACCCGCCTCAGGACTGCCTGTCAACCTTTGCCTGGCCGGCGTCCTGCGCCAGCGCGGCATCGCTGGCCAGCTGTTCGCTTTTCACGCCGCGCGGGGGCCGTCGCCCCGCACCTGCGTTCGGGGCAGGTGTCGCAGGATCTCGCGCTCGTAGTTGAGGTTGCTTTCCGTCGCCGGTTTGGATCTCCAACCCGGGCGCTCGCGCTCAACCGAGGCGTCGCCCAATCGCCACGCCGACCTCTCAGAGGCTGTGAACCAACCTCGGATCCACTCGTGAGGATTTTCTCCTCGGCCGGGGCGTTACGAATCGCCCCCACCCCCGACCCCTCCCCCGGCAGTTTCTCGAGTTCAACTGCCCGTGGGGATCTGCCGGGGGAGGGGAGGTTGATCTAAGGAGGCAGGGGGCAGCTGCGCTGCCCCCTGCCTCCTTAGAACCTCTTGCCCCCT
>DATEAV010000154.1:0-3484 GCA_035288185.1 Anaerolineales bacterium
TCGGGACGATGTGCGGCACAGTGCAGGCAGACCGCAGGTGCTGGGCCAGGAAGGTATGCGGTGGCTCAGGATGACAGCACGGCTATGCAATCTTGCTCCCGCGAGCGCGGCAACTCTCGGCACCGTCGCCTCTCGGCACGCCCGCTCTTTGGCTACCGACTCACGCCGGGATCAGGCGATATCCGTCGTTCCGGCGAAAGCCGGAACCCAGGCGGGTGGCTTGAGCTTGTGCCTGGACGGGGTGACAGGACAACGCAGGGGTCACGGGAGTGAGGCTAATCGAGCCAAGCCGAGAACCGAGGAAGCGACCGCCCCGTATGCAAGGGATCGCAGCCTGACCATCGTCGCGATTTGTTCACAGCTATCAGGACGACGCTAGAAGAGGGCCTCGAGGGTGGGCGTCGAGAGTCAATCGGGCTGACCCCCCCTCCATCGCAAGGAGCGCGCAGAGAAATCCCAGTGGTTCTCCGCGTTACACCTGCCCCGGACGCACACCTGCACCCCGTTCGGGCCGCGAGACCCGGCGGCCCGCCGGCCGTTCGCCCCGCGGGCTGGCGCCCGCATGGCGCCGGCCCGGACGGGGGGCGAGACGGCCTGCAGCGCACTGCAGGTGCGGTGCAGGTGGGTGCCGGGGTCTGCGGTGATGCCCTTATCTTGCCCGCACCAGCCGCCGCGCCTCTTCGACCGCGCCGTTGGCGTCCTCGGCATACCCGTCGGCCCCGATCTCCTCCGCCCAGCTCCGGCTCACCGGCGCCCCGCCCACCAGCACGCGCACCTTCGAGCGCAGACCCTCCGCCTCGAGCGCCTCGATCACCTTGCGCTGGACGACCATCGTCGTCGTGAGAAGCGCCGATAGCCCAAGGATCTGCGCGCCGGTGTCGCGCGCTTTGGCGACGAAGGCTCCCGGCTTGACGTCGACGCCCAGGTCGTGGACCTCGAAGCCGTTGGCGGTGAGCATGATCCCGACAAGCGATTTCCCGATCTCGTGGATATCGCCTTGCACCGTCCCGATCACGGCAACCCCAGCGCGTTTGGCCGCCTGCTTGCGCCGTCGCAGCTCCGGCTCGAGCACCGCCATGGCGGCCTTCATCGCCCGTCCGGCCATCACCAAGTGCGGGATGAAATACTCGCCACATCCGAATCCGTCTCCGACGATGCGCATCCCGGGGGTGAGGCCCTGGTCGATGATCGCCAGCGGCTCGAGGCCGGCGGCGAGCGCTTCCCCGGCCATTCGGGCTGCCTCCTCCTGCTGGCCTTTGACGACGACGGCGGTGAGGCGGGCATAGAGGTCAGTGGACATGGCAGTGGCCCTCCAGAGTTCCGGTGAAATCAAGCATGAGGCAGCGGCGGGAGCGCGTCCATGCCGAATCGCTGCGCCGCATGGGTGGCGATCTTGCGCAGCTCCTGCGGCAGGCCTTCAGGCAGGGCGGGGGGCTCATACTTCGCCAGCAGGCTCACCGCCCGTTCCCGGGCGCGTTCGAACGTCGATTTCGAGCCTCGGCCCTTCCAGCCATCGAGCGAGGCCCGGTCGATCACCTCGGACGGGATGTAGAACTCCTCCTGGAACCAGCGCAGCGTGTGTTCCTGCGCCAGGTAGTCGGCGCGGTGCCCGAGCTCCCGCATCAGGGTCAACGCGATCGGAGTCTCGCGCGCGGCGATCCCCGCCAGAAGCCGCTTGGCCATGCCAATGATCTCGGCATCGATGACGAGCTTCTCCGGGCTCTGACAGCTCTCGAAATCGAGCATCCCCGCGCCCGAGACCATGTTGACTCCCGAGAGCGCGGCCAGGATCACGCCCCCGGCCGATTCAAGCCCGGCCTGCGCGTCCACGATCTTGGCGTCGCTCATTCCCAGGTAGGCGTGCGTGGGCAGCCCCAGGCGCTTGCCGATCTCTGCATATCCGCAGTCGATCATCCATGTTCCTACGTCGCCCATCGGCGTCGTCCCCTGGCGCATATCGAACACCGATGGTGATCCGCCCCAGACGATCGGGGAGCCGCGCCGGGCGAGCTGCCCGATCACCACGCCGCTCAGGCTCTCGGCGGTGTGCTGCACGATCGCCCCGGCCAAGGTCACCGGCGCCGTCGCGCCGGCCAGCGGCATCGAGACAAGCTCGGCCGGGATCATGCGCCGCGCGCAGTCGATCAGGTTCTGACAGGTGAGATCGCTCCACAGCAGCGGCGGGGACGGGCAGACGTCGAACACGGCCACCGGCCGCTCTGCCAGCGCCTGGGCGCCGCCGACGGCGGCCTCGAGCATCTCCACCATGGTCAGGAGCGTGTCTTTCCGGAAGGCGCCGGTGACGATTGGTTTGC
The DNA here is from genome assembly GCA_035288185.1 of Anaerolineales bacterium. Lineage (GTDB taxonomy): Bacteria > Chloroflexota > Anaerolineae > Anaerolineales > E44-bin32 > DATEAV01. The sequence goes on from DATEAV010000154.1 coordinate 2,316, forward strand.
GGATGGAGTGCAGCGCGAGATACAGGCGATAGAGATCCCCGATCTCGGGCACGACATCCTGGCAGATCATGGCCGTGCTCTGGGCGTCGATCTGCGGGAGCATCTCGGCGAGCTGGACAAAGCGGGCGAAATCCGCCGTGAGCGGCGGTCGCTGCTGCTCGGTCTCACCGTCGAGGATGGAGATCGCCGCGGAGCCGGGATCGAAGTGGACGTCGTCGCCGCCGTAGCGAACGGCGGGCCGGCCGTCGAATCGGTGAAGGAGGAACTCGCCAGGCGCGCTCTCCAGGCACGCGCGCGCCAGCGCCTCCGGAATGCGGGCGATCTGCGCCTCCCGATCGATCACGGCGCCGGCGTCGGCGAGGAGAGAGAGCGCTTCCTCATTGTGGATTCGAATCCCGGGATCGCTGAGAAGCGCGAAGCCCTCCTCGATCACGCGGGCGGCAATGTCGTCGGTGAGGAAGCGGACCGTCGGGCGCATGATTCCTCCGGGCGGCGGGATGGGCTATTGTCGCACAGAATCGGAGAAGGACGTATCCGTCCATCGCCAGCCGACCAACGCAAACGATCCGCGCCAGGCGTCCATGGGCGGAGCCGCCCGGGACCAGGGAGGTGGTACCGGGGCTGGATTGCCCAGCCTAAGGGTCGGTGATAGGCTGAAAGCGACCTTACGTAAACCTTACAATCTGCGCTCAGGGTGGGAAGCTCTACCCGAGCTCGTCGAAAAGGCAAAGCCACCGAAAGGTGGCGACGCAAAGCTAGAGGGTCTACGGCTGAGGATCTCAGCCAGGACAGCCAGCTGCCGCAGCGAGATCGGAGAACCAAAGCTCGGTTCGTTTGCGGCCCGTGGACGGCTGGCACAGCCACTCTCCACGGGCCGTGTCTTTTTGCCGGAGGGCCTGTGAAATGCCGTGAACGGCAAGGGGAAGGGATACAAGCGACTTTGGCGATCGCCTGATCTTCGCATCCTTTCCCTCGTGGGGATGGTTGCGTTGATCCCTGGTGCGTGTGCAGTGCCAGGAGCGAGGCCCGCCTCACCCGAGGCGGGCGAAGCCCGCGAGTCGGCCGCCGCTCTCGAGCCGTCCTCCGCCGATCCCCGGGCCGTGATCCTGCCCACCCAAACGCCGATGCCCGAGGAGACGCTCGTCGTCTACGGTTGGTTCAGCATCGTT
>DATEAV010000155.1:0-2496 GCA_035288185.1 Anaerolineales bacterium
CCGAGTGGCCAAGATCACGCTCTATCTGCCCGTTGGCATTTTCGTTCCGGAGAATGAAGACATCCTGCGCCTCTTTCTGGCACGGACGCAGGACCTGGCCGAACAAGGTGTGATCGAGTGGGCGACGCAGGCTCAGGTGGCGGATGCCTACTTCGCCCGGAACCCGCGCTGACCCCGCCGCACAAGAGTCGAAACACCCCTCACCTCGCGGGCAGGTCGGGGCGCGCTCGTTGAGTTGGCCGGCAGAGTTGTCAGTCCAGCGGAAACAGGGACAAGCAGTCGATCCCGAAGAAGGTGCCCTCCGACTCGGGGTTCCTCGCGGTGACCGTGAACCCCAACGAGTGTTCACCGGGGCTCAGCTCCGCTTCCCCGATCCCGAGCGGGCCTGAGGGGATCACCACCGGCGCATAGGCGTCGATAAGGTCCCCCTCCTCGCCGTCGAGCCTCGCCTGGAGCTGCCCGAAATCCGGCGCGTACGTCGTGTAGAGGTCGAGACGGAATCTCCCGGCCTCCCCGACGAGGAAGACCAGCTCGAGCCTCTCCAATTGCCTTCGTCGTTGCGCGGCCGAATGGCCTGCAGGGGAACCTCGATCCAGGGATATCGGGTCGGGGGTGTTGGCGAGGGGGGAACGGAAGACAGGGGGCCGGGCGGGACGATGCAGCCCAATCCGAGAAGCAAGACCACGGCGGTGAGGGCTCCGATGCGGCTCGCCATGTGTCCTCCCTCTGGCTGGAGCCGTGGATACGACGCGGCGATCAGCGCCGGCCGGTGGCCTCCTTCGCCGCCCCCGCTTGCTCGAGCAACTCCGCCGCACTGCGCTGGCTGGCCTCGCTCGCCGCACCGAGCATCTGCGCAAGCTCCTCGATCCGGCCCTCGCCTTCCAGAGCACGGACGGAGGTGGTCGTTCGCGATTTGGCTACTCGCTTCTCCACCTTGAAGTGCTGGTCCCCAAAGGCGGCCAGCTGCGGCAAGTGCGTCACGCAGAGCACCTGGTGATCGCGGGCCAGGCCCCAGAGCTTGCGGCCGACGATGGCGCCCACGCGGCCGCCGATCCCTTGATCGATCTCGTCGAAGATCAGCGAGGGCGTTTGATCGGCCCGGGCGAGCACGCCCTTTAGCCCCAGCATCATCCGCGAGGTCTCCCCGCCCGAGGCGATCTTCACCAACGGCTTCAAGCCCTCGCCGGGGTTCGGGGCGACGAGGAACTCCACGCGGTCCAGCCCCTCCGGCCCGAAGCTCACCCGGCGCTCGCCGACGGGTGCGCCGGCTGGATCGTCTTCCCAGGCCAGATCCACCGAGAATCGCGCTCCCCCCATGCGCAGATCCCCCAGCTCGGCTTCGATCGCCCGGCCAAGCTCCTCCCCCGCCGCGCGCCGCGCTTCGGAGAGCCGGCTGCCGATCGTCCCCAGGTCCTTGAGACGCCGGGCTTCTTCCTTCTCAAGTACGCCGATCCGTTCCTCGGCGTGGGTGATGGTCTCCAGCTCTTCTCGCGCCGCGGCCGCCCGTGCCAGCACGGCCTCGATCGTTTCGCCGTACTTGCGCTGGAGGCTGCGAATGAGGCCGATCCGTTCCTCCACCTCGTCAAGCCGCTTCGGGTTGGATTCGATCCCCTCGCGGTAGACCCGCAGCCTTCGCCCCAGATCCCCGGCCTGCTCCAGGAGCGCCTGCGCCTCCGTCTCAACTCCGGAGAGCGTGGCGTCGATCCGCGCCAACGACGCCACGGCCTCGGCCGCCTCGCCGAGCAGATCCGTAGCCGACGATCGCTCGTCCACGGTTTCGTCGAGTGCAGCGAGCGCTTTCTCGGCCAGACCGGCCAGCTGCTCCGCATTCGCCAGGCGCACTCGTTCCTCGAGGAGCTCAGCCTCCTCCCCGGGCCGCAGTGACGCGGCCTCGATCTCATTGACCTGGAAAGCCAGCAGCTCGGAGCGACGGGCGGCGTCGCGCTCGGCCTCGCGCAGCTGCCTCAGCTCCCGCCGGACTCCCTCAAGGTCGCTGTAGGCGGCGTCGTAATCCCGGCGCAGCGTCTCTACCTGTGCATACCGGTCGAGAAGATTCAAATGCTCCCGGACTCGAAGCAGGCTCAGATGCTCCGACTGCCCATGAACATCGACCAGGAGCTCACCGAGCGATCGCAGAAGACCGACGCTCACCGCCCGCCCGTTCACACGCCCGATGGTCCGGCCCTCCCGTCGGATCTCCCGGCTGAGCATCAGCGTTTCGGAGTCTTCGAGGAGGCCCTCCGCTTCGAGCACGCGCCGGGCCGCTTCTCCCGCGCCGGGCCCCAGCCGGAAGGCGCCCTCAATGATCGCTGCGGCGGCCTCGCTGCGGATCATCGTCGCCTCGGCCCGCCCGCCCAGAAGCACCTCGACGGCGTCGATCAGGATCGACTTGCCTGCCCCCGTTTCGCCGGTGAAGACGACGAAGCCGGGCCCCAGGTTAAGGGTCAGATCTTCGATGATGGCGAAGTCACGGATGCGCAGTTCGGCGAGCATCTC
>DATEAV010000156.1:0-16296 GCA_035288185.1 Anaerolineales bacterium
TGCTTGCCCGGAGTTGGGGGGTATGGTAGACTTCCGCCGGTTTCTCCGGGGCTGCGTCCAGGACACCGCATGACGAGATCCCGCACCGACCAGATGGTCCAGCGCCTGAGGGACCTCCAGGCCAACACTCCCGAGGTCGAAGCCTCGGCGGTGGTCAGTGTCGACGGGTTGATCATGGCGTCGTCGCTCCCGGCCGGTGTGGAAGACGACCGGGTTTCGGCGATGTCGGCGGCGATGCTCAGCCTGGGAGAGCGGATCGCCCAGGAGCTGGGGCGAGGGATGCTGGAGCAGGTGTACGTCCATGGCGACAGCGGATATGTTCTGCTCCTCGCAGTGGGCAGCGAAGCCGTGCTGACGGTCCTGGCGCGCGAGCAGGCCAGGCTGGGGCTGGTCTTCTTGGAGGCGCGCCGTGCAACGGCCGATCTGGCGCAATGGGTGGAATGATGACCCGAATTCCGGGCCCTGCGGAAAGTCCACGGTGGGGAGGTCGCCAGAAGTCGGCCCTCCCCACCGCCCTTTATGGGAAGGATGGGGAGGCGAGGGACGCCGATGACTAAGTATGTTTTCCTGACGGGCGGTGTGGTGAGCTCGGTCGGCAAGGGCGTGACGGCCGCCGCCCTCGGCCGGCTGCTCAAAGAGCGAGGGTTCCGGGTCTCGATTCAGAAGCTCGATCCCTACATCAACGTCGACCCGGGGACGATGAGCCCCTATCAACACGGCGAAGTCTTCGTGCTGGATGACGGCGCGGAGACCGACCTCGACCTCGGCCACTATGAACGCTTCATCGACATCAGCCTCAGCCGCGTCTGCAACGTGACCAGCGGCCAGATCTACTCGGAGGTCATCGGGAAGGAGCGGCGAGGTGATTTCCTGGGTGGGACGATCCAGGTCATTCCCCATGTCACCAACGAGATCAAGCGCCGCATCGGGCTTGTCGCTCGCGAAACAGGCGCCGAAATCGTCCTGGTGGAGGTGGGTGGGACGGTGGGCGACATCGAGTCCTTGCCGTTCCTGGATGCCTTGCGCCAGATGCGCTCAGACGTCGGGCGGGAGAACACCCTCTACATCCATGTCACCTGGCTCCCTTACATCGGCGCCACGAAGGAGCTGAAGACCAAGCCCACGCAGCACTCCGTTCGCGAGCTCCGCTCGATCGGTATTTCACCCGACGTGATCGCTGCACGCTCCGACTACCCCGTCGGCGATGAGCTGCGAGAGAAGATCGCCCTCTTTTGCGACGTCGAGACGCGGGCCGTCATCCCCCTGGTGACGACACCGGTTCTCTACGAGGTGCCGCTGATTCTGGAGAAGCACGGCCTGGCTGAGCTGGTGCTGGCGCGGCTCGGGCTGACCGCGCGCCGGAGGCCCGATTGGAGGGATTGGGAGCGCCTCGTCGAGCAGGCGCGGGCCGAGCATCCGAAAGTGCGGCTGGCGCTCGTGGGCAAGTATGTCGAGCTGCAAGACGCCTATATGAGCGTCCGCGAGGCCGTCAAGCACGCCGCCCTCTCCGTAGGCGTGGACGCCGAAATCCTCTGGCTTCATTCGGCCGAGCTGGAGAAAGGCCGAGGTTGGGACCAGCTGCAGACGGCTCACGGGATCATCGTCCCCGGCGGCTTCGGGTCCCGAGGCATCGAGGGCAAGATCGCGGCCGCCCGGTTTGCGCGTGAGAACAAGGTGCCCTACCTGGGCTTGTGTCTGGGCATGCAAGTCATGGTGATCGAGTTCGCGCGTGACGTCTTGGGATCCGATGACGCCAACTCGAGCGAGTTCGACCGATCCACTCCCCATCCCGTGATCGATCTGCTCCCCGAGCAGCGCGGAATCGGGGAGCTCGGCGGCACGATGCGCCTCGGGCTCTACCCCTGCCATCTTGTCACCGGGACGCACGCGGCCGAGGCCTATGGGCAGCCGGTCGTCGAGGAGCGTCACCGGCACCGCTTCGAGCTCAACAACGCCTATCGCGACGCGCTGGGAGCGCAGGGGATGGCCTTCTCCGGCCTCTCGCCCGACGGGCGCCTGGTCGAAATCGCCGAGATCTCCGACCATCCCTTCATGCTGGGCAGTCAGTTCCACCCCGAATTCCTCTCCCGGCCGAATCGCCCGCATCCGCTCTTTCGGGCACTGCTGGAAGCCGTTGCCGAGAAAGCCGGCCTCCGAGTCGAGGCTCTCAGCCGCCACGAGACGAAGATCGACGCAGACTCGACCGCGAATCGTCCTGAGGCAGCAGCCTAACTCTTGCCGGAGATTCCGCAGCCGCAGGTGGGATCGGGTTGGGGGACCAGCAGGAGCGTGAGACCGGCGCGCAGCCGCTGATCTCTGGCTTCACTTGCGGGCTGGCCGGCTGCAAACGAAAAGACCCCCGGAGCGCGGCTCCCGGAGGTCTGGCTTCTGTACGGTGGGCGGCTACTTCTCGCTCGCCGGCGCCCTCACCTGGCTCTCCAGGGCCCGCTGCCGATCCGCCGTGAGCTTGGCCATCCCGTTGCGCGCCTGAGTGAGCAGCTTGGTAAGCTCCGATTCCAGGCTCCCCAGCGTCTCTACGATGTAGTCATCGGCTTCCTGGCGCGTCTGCTCGGCCTCGCTCCGCGCCTGGGAGACGATTTGCTCGGAACGAGCCTGAGCGGCTTGCACGATCGCATCCCGGGAGAGGATTTCGTCGCCCTTCTGCTTGGCGAGGGCGATCGTGCGGTTGGCTTCCTCTTGCGCCTGGGCGAGCACTCGATCGCGCTGGGCGATGACCTGCTGCGCCTTCTTCACCTCCTCCGGAATCGAGATACGCATCTGATCGATGATCTCGAGGAAGCGATCCTCATCCACGATAACGTTGTGAGTGAGGGGGATCGGCCGGCTCTGATTAAAGAGCTCTTCCAGCCGATCCACGAGGTGAAGGATATCCATAAATTGCCTCCGGTCCGCAGGATCGGGCCGTCGGATTACCAGAGCCGCTGCAAGGTTCGGGCCGAAGGGTACACCGAACCGCCAGAGGGGTCAACCCGCCTCATCCGCCCAAGGCGGAGGGCCCCCCGGGGGGCTGCTTGGGGCTGGCTACGGCCTCCCCGGGCGACGGGCTGGAGGTGTCGGTCGCCTCTGCAGGAATCCCTCAGGCGTTGCACGGTAGTGTTCACGCAGTGCTTGGTAGCACGAGTGCACGTGACTCGCCCCCACCCCTGCCCCTTCGCGTGCATCCCGGAGCGGAGCGGAGGGACCCCCGGCAGTCGCTCACGTAGCCAAACCGATGGACCTCATCCCCCTCTCCGCTTTCGATCAACGCGTTAGGAAGAAGCGCTGCAAGCGGAGCCCCAAAGGGGTGCTGCGCAAAGGGGGCAGGGGGTGAGGCCGGAAGGCGTCTCGATTGACATGCGGCATGCGATCGGACTGCCTGCGGACTGTTCACAAATCCTCAGGAGGACCATCTCCGTATGTGTCACCTCAACCGCGCGGCCGAGCCGGCGCTCTAGTCCCGCAGGGAAGTCATCGAGACGCTGCCCGAGGCGTCCTCGCCCATCTCTAGGAACCGCTGCCGGAGCGCCTCCTCAACCTGCGGGGGCACAAGGCTGCTCACGTCTCCGCCCAGGGAGGCGATCTCCCGGACCGTTGTCCCCGTGAGGAAACTGTGCTCCTCGGCGGTGATGAGCGCCACGACATCCAGGTCTGGAGCCAGGCGGCGATTGGCGAGGGCCATGCGAAACTCATGCTCGAAATCGGAAAACACTCGCAGCCCCCGCACGATGACTTTGGCGCCCACCTGACGGCAGAAGTTGACCGTCAGCCCGCTATACCCCACGACCTGGATCGCATCGTCCGCAAAGGCCTTGCGGACCAGCTCAATCCTCTCTTCGGGAGAGAAGAGGAGGCTCTTCAACGGCCGGTCATACACGGCCACAATCAGCTCATCGAAGAGCGCCCGCCCGCGGCGAGCGATGTCGATGTGGCCGTTGTGGATTGGATCGAAAGTCCCCGGGAAGAGCGCTCGCACCATCAGCTGATCTCTCCCTTCTTGGTGGACCAAAACCTCTCCATCTCCCGGGCGAGGAGCGCGTGCTCCGGGTTGGAGAGCTCTGGATCGGCCTCGAAAAAGACCTCGGCCTGACGGCGGGCCTTCTCGATCAATCGGATGTCGGTGAGACGCGCCATGCGCAGGTCGGCAAAACCTGATTGACGGCTGCCAAGGAATTCGCCGGGGCCCCGCTGATCGAGATCGAGCTCGGCCAGCTTAAAGCCGTCGGTTGTGGCTTCCATCGCCTTGAGCCGGGCGTTTTCCGCCTCGTCTTCGGTCTGCGGGATCAGGAGGCAGTAGGACGAATAGGGCCCGCGGCCTACACGGCCGCGAAACTGATGCAATTGCGCCAGGCCGAAGCGATTGGCGCCTTCGATCAGGATCACGCTGGCGTTTGAGATGTCGACGCCCACCTCGACCACCGAGGTGGAGACGAGGATCTGCGTCTCACCGGCTCGGAAGCGGCGCATCACATCGTCTTTTTCCTCGGGCCGCATCCGGCCGTGAAGGAGGCCGAGCCGGCATTGGGGGAACACCTCCTTCTGCAGTCGCTCGTGCTCCTCCACCGCCGCCTTCGCCTCCACCTTCTCCGAGCCCTCGACGAGAGGGTAGATGACGAACGCCTGCCGGCCGGCCTCCACCTGGCTGCGGATGAAGCTGTAGGCTCGGGATCTCTCGATGGGCTGCAGGACTCGCGTCTCAATGGGTTTGCGGCCAGGCGGCATCTCGTCCATTACGGAGAGATCGAGATCACCGTAGAGGGTGAGCGCCAGAGTCCTGGGGATCGGGGTTGCCGTCATCACCAGGAGATGAGGGTTGCCGCCTTTGGAGCGCAACCGGCTGCGCTCCTCTACACCGAAGCGGTGCTGCTCATCGATCACGACCACGCCCAGCCGCGCGAAAGTCACCGGGTCTTCGAGCAGGGCATGCGTCCCAAGGACCACCGAGATCGCCCCCGAGGCGAGGCCGCGCCGGATCTCCTCTTTCTCCGCCGCTGCGGTCGCGCCGATGAGAAGGCGAATTCGCTCCGCAGGGATCGAGGCTGCCTGGGGAAGCAGGCCGAGCAAGGTCTGGTAGTGCTGGTCGGCGAGGATACTCGTGGGCGCCATGAACGCGGCCTGGGAGCCGTTCGCTGCCGAGATCCCGATCGCTGCTGCAGCGATGATCGTCTTGCCCGAGCCGACGTCGCCTTGCAGGAGCCGGTTCATCGGGCGGTTCCTCGCCAGATCGGCCCGCACATCGGCAAGCGATTTCATCTGGGCCGAGGTGAGCGGGAAGGGGAGGGCGGCCACGTATCGCTCCGCCCAACTCTCGTCGGAAGGCAGCGGCTGGGTGTGGAGGCTGGTCCACTCGCGCTTCTGCCGCAGCACTCCGAGCTGAAGCAGAAACATCTCCTCGAATGCCAGGCGATGCTGAGCCCGCTCGAGCTGCTCCCAGCTATCCGGGAAGTGAACTTGTTGCAGGGCCGTGCCTAAGGTCACCAGGCCGGCTGCGCTGCGGACCGAGTCCGGAAGCGGGTCGGGGAGTCGAGGCGCCATCCGCCCGACGACAGAGTTGACCACGCGGCGGAGCCATTTCGCCGTGACGCCCGAGGTGAGGGGGTAGACCGGCACGATCCGGTTCGTGTGCAGCTGCTGCCGCTCCACCGGCTCCCATTCCGGGTTGTTCATCGTGAGCCGGCCCAGGTATTGCTCCACCCGTCCGGCCATCACCACGGCGCGGCCGGGCCGGAGGCGATCCAGGATCCACGGCTGGTTGAACCAGGTCACCCTCAGGGCCCCGGTGCCGTCGCTGATGACCGCCTCGACCAGCCTCACCCGGCCTCCGCGTGTGGGCCGCATCTGGATGTCGTCCACGGTGGCGATGACCGTGACGTCTTCCCCATACCACAGCCGCGAGATGGTTTTCAGCTTCGAGTAGTCGTCGTATCGGCGAGGGAGATGCCAGAGAAGATCCCCGAGCACGCGCAGCCCGAGGCGCTCCAACGTCTTCGCCGACTTCGGGCCGATTCCGGGAATGGTGGTGAGGGGCGCCTCGAGCCCGGGCAAGGGCGCCGTACTCGGTCGCGGTGTGGGGGCCCCGGGCAAGGGCTCAGCCTCCGCCTCGGCCTCCGACTCGGCGTCGGCTTCGTTTTCACCCTCGTCTTCTTCCTCCTCATCCGCAGGAGCGATCTCGGGTTCCTCGACCTTCTCTTCTTCGACCGAGACAGCGGGAGGCCTGACCGGCGCAGCGGCGGGCGGTTCGGAAGGCCCTGTCGCTCGGCCGGCCTCCGGCTCGGGCGTGGGGACGGCTGAGCCGCGGGGAAATAGATCCGGGTATTCGGCCCGCAGCCGGCTCATAAGGCCCCGCAGCATCTCGGCTCGGGATCCCGGGGCGAGCCGCGGGTAGTCTCGCAGGCGGGTGACGACCACGTCGACCAGGGCAGGGGGCAGGCCGGTTGCGCGCCCTTCCGCTTGCCAGGGCTCGAGCATCCGCTCGAGCCCGCCGACCACGGCGCGGTTGTCGTAGCCGCGATCGGCCTCCAGCCGCAGATATTTCACCAGCTTCTCGAGGGCCGAGTTGGTGCTGGAGGTCTTCGGCTCTCTTTGCTCCGGCGGGGGGGATGGGGTGTGGGTCATGGGTCAGCGGGAGAGCGCGGCGAGGCCGATCGAACCCGGCCCGACGTGAGCGCCGATCGCCGTCGTGACGTCGACGATGAACGGCACCTGGGTGGAAAGGTGATGGAGACGCTCGGCGAAAGCCGCGCCCTCCTCGGGGACCCCGGAGTGGAGCACGGCCAGCCGATCCAGCGGGCCCCACGATTCCGCCAGGGTCAGCAGCTGATCGAGGGCTCTGTGTTTCGTGCGGACCTCGCCGATCCGCTGGACGACCCCGTCGGCGACGCGCACGAGTAGTTTCACCCGAAGGAGATCGCCGATTCCGGCGCGAATCCAGCTCACCCGGCCGCCTCGCCTGAGATACTCGAGGGTGTCGATCATAGCGACGAGCCTGGCCCGCTCCCTGGCCCGCCGCGCCGCCTCTTGAATGGCCTCGAAAGGCTCGTTGCGAAGCGCGGCGGCCGCGGCCTCCATCACCTGAAAACCGAGCCCCAGCGACACCTGCAGGCTATCGAACACATGGATCTGCTCGCCCGCGGCCTTCGCCGCCTGGCGGGCCATGTTGATCAGCGCGCTCAGCCCGGAGGAGATGTGGATCGAGAGCACCTGCCTGGCGCCTCCGTCAAGCAGCCTCTGATACGCCGCTTCGAATGCTCCCGGTGGCGGCGCGGCCGTCGTGGCCGGCTCTCGCAGGGAAGGCAGGCGGCGATAGAAATCCTGGCGGCTGAGGTCGAGCCCGTCTTGATGGGATCGACCATCCATCGTCACAATCGCCGGGACGACTTCGATCTCCAGGTCGCGGGCGATCTCCGATGGGAGATCGGACGTGCTGTCGGTGACGATCGCAGTCTCAGCCATAGCCGGACTAGACGGCCTCCTCGGCCGCCTCGAGCACCACCACTCCCATGCTCTCCGGGCCAATGCAGGTGGCGACGGAGGCGCCGTAGCAATTGATCGAGATCGGCGCATCCGGATGAACGCCCTGCAACCTCTCGGCGATCAGGCGGCTCTCCTCGGTGGGCCACGGCCCGCACTGGAGGATGGAAAGGTGATCGATCCTGGAAAACTCCGAGACGAATTCGATCAGCTTTTCGACGGCGCGTGGGCGGGATCGCACCTTCTCGATCGGAACGACCTCCCCCTCTTCCAGGGAGAGAAAGGGGATGATCCCGAGCATGCTCCCCAGCAGCGCCTGCGAGCGGCTGATCCTGCCCAGCCTCTCGAGATAGTCGAGGCGTTCCAAGAAGAAGACCATGTAGAGCCTGGGGATCATCCCTCGGACGATGCGGACCGTTTCTTCAGCGGTTTCTCCCCGAGCGACCGAGTCGGCCGCGGCCTGAACAAGAAGCCCCTGCCCGACGGAAATCGACTGGGAGTCGATCACCTGGATGTCGCAGCGCCCCAGGAACTGCTGGCTGGCCGCCCGGGCGTGGAGCGCGGTGGCGCTCAGGCGCGCCGAGGCGTGGATTGAGAGGATGTGATCCGCCTCCTTCTGCAGGCGAGAATAGATTTGGGTGAAGGCCTCGATGGAGGGGGGTATCGCCACGGGCCCGGCAGGCAGGTCGGGACGAAACCCGGCGATCTGGTGCAGATCGGTCTCGGGCGTCTCGTCCACAAATTGGCCGTCGCTGACAATGCGCAGGGAGGCGACAAATTGCGAGGGATCGGCCGGGAACCCGGGCCGCGTAAAACGAGCCATGCTGTCGGTGACGATGGCGATGCCGCCCATGCTCACTCCACGGAGAGGATCAGCTGATAGTGAGGTTGGAGACCCTCGACGAGCTCGACCTCCATCGAGGGGTGAGCCTCGCGGATCTGGTCGGCCAGCCGATTGGCGTGGGCCGGCGGCATGTCGGCCCCGTAGTACAGGGTGACCAGCTCGGAGCCCTCCGTCGCGGCCAGACGCACGAGATCGAGCGTGACCCGATCCAGGTCTTCCCCGGAGCAACACAGCCGCCCGTCCAACAGGCCGATCGCATGGCCCTCCCGCACGCTCACGCCGTCGATCTCCACGCTGCGCGTGGCCACGGTGATCTCGCCCGTGTGAACGGTGTGGGTGGCCTCCGTCATGGCCCGGACTGTGCTCTCGAACTCCCCGTCCGGCGAAAGCGCAAGCATCGCGGCAATTCCCTGCGGCACCGACCGGGAAGGGATCACCGCCACCTGCTTTGCCGTCAGCCCGATGGTCTGCTGCGCCGTCATGAGGATGTTCTTGTTGTTGGGAAGGATGGCGATCTTGTCGGTGGGGAGATTCTCAAAGGCTTTCAGAATCTCCTCGGTGCTTGGGTTCATCGTCTGGCCACCCTCGACAATTGCGGCGACGCCCAGGCTGGCAAACACCCGGGCTAGGCCGATGGCCGGCGCCACAACCACCGCGGCGATCTGCCCGGGCTCGACCGCTGCCAGTCGCAGGGAGCGGATGTCTTCCTTCGCCGATTTCTCGGCCATTTGCGCCATCAGGTTCTCGAGGTGGACGTTGGTGACGGTCCCCAGCCCGCGCACAACCTCAATCGGCTGGTATTGCGTGTCATCCGGCACGTGGATGTGCATCCGGTACATGCCGTCGCCTTCGCCCACCTGGATCGAGGTGCCCAGTCCCTCCAGCGTCCTGTAGAACGACTGGACGTCTAGGGGCCCCTTGGGGCGGAAGTCGACGACGACCTCCCAATCCTGGCCGGGCTCGATGCTCTCGCTGGCATTTTCCAGCGTGAGAGCGCTCAAGGGCTGCACCGTGGCCAGCGGCTGGTCGAGGGGCAGGCCGTAGGCCGTGCGGAGCATGCCCTCGAGGAGGAAAAACAGGCCCTTGCCCCCCGAATCGACGACACCGGCGTCCTTGAGGACGGGCAGAAGCTCAGGCGTGCGCTCGACCGATTCGTCGGCGGCGCGAACCGCGGCTTCGAGGATATCGAGAGCCGAGTCCGCACCGTTCTCCAACTGTTGGGCGGCCGCGGCGGCGAGGTCTTTGGAGACCGTGAGAATGGTCCCCTCAACGGGCCGGACGACGCCTTTGTAGGCGGTTTCCCGGGCTTCCGCCAGGGCCTGCACCATGGTCTGGGCGTCCATCGTCGGAAGATTGTCCAGCGTGCGTGCGAACCCGCGCCAGAGTTGGGAGAGGATCACGCCTGAGTTGCCGCGGGCGCCCATCAGGGCGCCGTGCGCCAGGGCGTGGCAGAGCTTGCCAATCGATCGCTCCCCCAGGTCGGCGACCTCGGCCCATGCCGACTGCATCGTAAGCACCATATTGGTCCCGGTGTCGCCATCGGGCACGGGGAAGACGTTGAGGGTATTGACGGTCTGCTGATTGGTCCGCAGCCACGTCAGACCGCCCTCGGTCAGGCGCCGCAGCATCAGTCCGTCAATCAGGCGGTAGCGTTCGCCCAGCCTCTTGCGAGCCTCGCCGACGCTGCTCTGTGCCTCGGGAGCCATCGAAGGCCTCACGTCACCAACCTAGTCGGTATTGCTGACGTGCAGGTCCTGGACATTCACGGTGATCGGCCCCACCGGCATGCCCAACGCCTTCTCCAACTGGTAGCGGACGGTGTTGGCGACGCTGGCGGCGACGGAGGAGATGCGCGTGCCATACTCGACGACGACGTAGAGGTCGATCTCAATCCGATCGTCGGACGTCCGGACGACCACGCCGACGCGTGGATCTCGGGCCAGGGCGTTGGCGATCCCGTTGACCAGGCTACGTGACGCCATCCCGACGACCCCGTAGGAGCTCAACGCCGCCTGTGCGGCGATGGTCGCCACGGCTCGCGGCGAAATCATGATTCGGCCGAGCACATTGGTCCCTTCAGTCATGGGTGGTCCACCTTAGCGAGGCGCAACGGCATATTGAACAACCCTGGGAGGTGTGGTAAGATGCTCCGCCTCGAACGGCATTCATTCGGCGGGAAAGGACTCGATCTCGATGGCGAAGTGCGCGAATTGCGGCAAGACGACGACCTTTGGGCATAATCGAAGCTTCTCGATGCGCGCCACCCGTCGGACCTTCCGCCCCAATCTCCACCGCGTTGTCGTGATGGATCGGGGAAGGCCCGTCCACAAGGTCCTGTGCGCCAAGTGCATCAAGCGGATGGCTCGCGTCTGATCGGCCCAGCCTAACCTCCAGGTTTCGTGCCCGGTCTCGGCCGCTACCATGGCGGCCGAGGCTTTCTACGCAGGAGCGAGCGAGAGCGCCGTTCTCAAGGCCAGCATCCCGGCCCCGATCCCATCTTTGTGGCCAAACACCGCCGTGGCCGCCACGAAGACCTCTGCTCCGGCCCCGGCGGCGAGTGGCGCCGTGGCGGCATCGATGCCTCCATCGACCTCGATCACCGTTGCGAACCGGCCTTCATCGATCCATCGCCGCAGCGTCTGGATCTTCGGCAGGACCGCCTCGATGAACTGCTGGCCGGAGTAGCCGGGGTTGACCGACATCACCAGGACGATATCGACCAGAGGCAATATCTCGCGCACGGCCTCCGGGGGCGTGCCCGGGTTGAGCGAGATGCCCGCCCGACGGCCCATCTCTCGAATCGATTGGATCACCTGACGCACGTGCGGGCAGGCCTCGATGTGGATGGTGAGATGGTCGGCGCCGGCGTCGGCAAAGGCCTCCAAGAACCGGGATGGCTCTTCCACCATGAGGTGGACGTCCAGCGGAAGCCGGGTGGCTCTCCGGCACGCCTCGACCACCGCCGGGCCCATCGTAAGATTGGGCACGAAGTGCCCATCCATGACGTCGACGTGGATCCAATCCGCTCCGGCCGCCTCCACTTCCAGGATCTGCGATCCCAGGCGCGCGAAATCGGCCGAAAGGATGGAGGGAGCGAGGCGCAGCCCTCCGGGCATAGGGCTATGATACCGTCGCCGCGAGCAATTTACAAGGTGGCCTTCCTCGTGGCTGCGTTGCCCTCGCTGAACCGGCCGACTACAATTCCTGCGGCCTGTGGCGCCGGCTGAGGTTTCGGGAGGAGAGATGGACCGAAGGCGTGGTTGGATTGCGGTTGTGATTCTCGCGGCCGCCTCGCTCGCCTGTGGTGTATCGGGCGGGGCCGTCGCGACTCCTGGCGAGCCGACGGCCGAAGGCGCCTCGCCGGCAGTCTGTGATGAGCGGGCGCGTCTCCTTCAGGCCAATCGCCTGTACCGCGAGGAGATGCCGGCGGCGACGGGGCCCTATCCCGCGAATTGCCTCTACTACTGTGTCTCCCTGCGCGAGGCGGAGGGCGAGCTCACCATCGATATCCGCGATGCTTCCACGGACCTGGACCTCTTTGTCGGGATGGGATCGATCGAAGCCGTGAGTGGGGAAGAGCTGGCGGAGGGAGAGACCTACACCTGGAAATCCAACCAGCCCGGAACAGTGGACGAACGCGTGGAAGTGTCCCTGCCCGAGGCTGGGCTCTACTACCTGGAGGTGTGCTCCTACGAGGGGGAGTCGACGCCCTTTGAGCTCGAAGTGCGCATTCGCTAGCCGATCGCGGCCCGGGCGCGGCGTTCCGTCGCCAGCTGGCCGCAGCCGGCCTGAATCTCAATTCCACGCCGAACCCGAACCGTGCACGCGATCCCGCGGGACCGGAGCCGCTCGCGGAAGGCCGCCGCCCTCTCACGGGGGCTGCCCTTCCCGGCATAGAGGTTCGTAGGGTTGAGCGGGATCAGATTCACATGGCACGTGAGGCCCTTCAGGAGCGCGGCCAGCGCCTCCGCCTGCTGCGGCGTGTCGTTCACGTCATCGATCAGCGCCCACTCAAACGACAGGCGCCTCCCGGTCCGTTCGACATAGGCCCGGCACGCCGCGAGCAGGGCGCCGAGCGGATAGCGGCGATTGATCGGGAGAAGACGAGATCGGAGGTCATCGGTGGCCGCATGGAGGGAGACGGCCAGGTTCACCTGGCGGTCTTCGTTCGTAAACCGTTCCATGATCGGGACCAGGCCGACGGTGGAGATGGTGAAGCGCCGGGCGCCGAAATCAAGGCCCTCCGGATCGTTGAGGCGATCGATGGCCGCCATCGTGGCCTCGTAGTTGTGAAAGGGCTCCCCCATCCCCATGACGACGACATTGGTGAGACGTTCTCCCTCGGCCGCGAGGCGACGCGCGAAGTGGAGCACCTGGGCGACGATCTCGCCCGAGGTGAGATTGCGGGCGAAGCCCATCTGACCCGTCGCGCAGAAGACGCACCCCATGGCGCACCCGGCCTGGGTGGAAATGCAGGCGGTCCGGCGGTGCTCATAGCGCATGAGCACGGCTTCGATCTCGGCCCCGTCGACCAGTTGGAGGAGAACCTTCTCGGTGGAGCCGTCGTTCGAGCGTGCCGTGGCGCGCGCCTCCCCGGCCCGAAAACGGAACGCTAGCCCAAGCCGGGCGCGAAGGGCGGAGGGAAGGTCGGTGAGCGACGAGGGATCGTCGCTGAGCCGGCGGTAGAGCCCGTGCCAGATCTGCCGGGCGCGGAACCTCGGCTCACCCAGGCCTACAAGGGTCTTCTCCAGCTCGTCGAAGGTGAGATCGTAGATCAAGGGAGCTTCGTTCACGGTTCACTCCCCGTCGGCGCACAATGCTCGCGTGAGGCCCGGCAGCCCCTCAAACACCCAGTCCGGCCGGATCGGGGAACGCTCAAGATCCTCACGCCGCGTAACTCCCGAGAGGAGCAGGGCGGTGGAGATCCCGGCGCGACGTCCGCCGAGGATGTCGGTCTCGAGCCGGTCGCCGACGGCCAGCGTCTCTTCGGGCGACGACCGCAAACGTGCCATCGCCTGGATGTAGAGATGGGGCTCCGGCTTGCCCACCATCACCGGCTCGAGGCCCGTGGCGGCTTTCAGGGCGGCAATCAAAGCGCCGCTCCCCAAGGCCAGACCACGCTCGATGGGGAACGTCACATCCGGGTTGGTGGCGACAAAGAGGGCGCCGCGCCGGATCGCCAGCGCGGCCTCGGTGAGGGAAGACCAATTTGCCTGTCGGTCGAGGCCAACAACAACCGCCCGAGCATCATCGGCCCCGCCGGCCAGCGTGAGCCCGGCCCGCTCGACTGCCGAGCGCAGGCCGGCCTCGCCCACCACCAGAACAGGGGTCCCCGGGGGCAGGCGGTCGGCAAGGAACGAGGCGCTGGCTTCGGAAGACGTGAGCACCTTCCCCTGGGTGACTTCGATCCCCATCCCAGCGAGCTTGGATTGCACGATCTCGGGAGATGTGGCTGCGTTGTTCGAGACCAGTAGGAACTGAAGGTCGCGCGCATGCAGGCAGTTGAAGAACTCCTCCAGCCCAGGCAACGGGGTCTCCCCAATCCAGACGACTCCGTCGAGGTCGATGAGGAGGGCTCGGAACTGTGTGAGATTCGGCATCGGCAAGGGGCGAGCGGTGTGGCCCGTCAACCGGCGAACTTGTGACGAAGGAATTCGAGCACCGGCATGTCGATGCGGCCGGCTTCGAAGTTGGTGCGGTCTTCGAAGTTCTCGTTGCCGATAAATCGACGAAAGGCCTCACGGGTGGCGCCGTCATATTCGCCCGTAAGCCCGCCTTCGTAGTAGCCAAGACGATTCATCATCACCTGCAGTTCCCGAGCAACACCACCGGAGACCGGCACCTCTTCTTCCGAGGCGCTCTTGCTGAAGTAGAGGCGATGAAGCTCGAGCAGCTCGCCGAGGCGCAAAACGGGATCGGGATGATCGTCGACGCGATAGTCAAGCCAGACGTCGTTGAATCCCCCGTAGCCAGCGCCGGCCCGGGCCACGTACAGGGCTGCGCTTTGGCGGCCTCGCCGGTCCCCGCCGGCGCGGTCGGCGGCGAGCAGGGCCGCCAGGAGCCGGCCAGGGAAATCCGCCGCAGTCCGCGTGAATCCATCGGCCAGCGCCTCGATCACCTCCGGACCCTGGAGGATATTGCCCTGGACGGAGTAGTGCGGGCCGGTCTTTCCTCCCGCCCACGCATAGCAATCCTTGCCCGTAAAGGTCGCCGCCGCGCCCTGCGCGTCGACGAGGCCCACCTGACGTTGCTCGCGGCCGGCATCGTCGCCGAGCAGGGTCTCCAGCGTCTCGGCGGCGGACTTGCCCGAGGCCATCAAGTGGAGGCCACGCGGGCCGAACGATGTGTTGGCGAACGACTGGGTGGCGACGGCTCCGGCCCCGGCCGCGGCCCACGGGACTACGGCACCGACGGCCGGGAACTTCGAGGCCACGGCCACGCCCCAGGAGGGCCCTTCCGGATCGAAGGCCACGATGGAGAAAGTTGCGACTTGAGGCACGGGAAGCGCTAGGCCGCGTCGGGAAGTTCTTCCTCGCCGCGGCCGGCAAGGGGCCGGCCATCGCCATCGAGGAGCCTCGGCCCGGCAACTCCGTCGATGACGTCACGGTCGACCAGGACGCCCCGGATCTCCGGGCGAGAGGGGATCTCATACATGATGTCGAGGAGCGCTCCCTCGATGATCGCGCGCAGCCCCCGGGCGCCGGTTTCCCGCTCGAGGGCCTTCCTGGCCGTGGCATCCAGAGCCTCGGGCGTGAAGACAAGCTCCACCTGGTCCATTTCGAAGAGTCGCCGGTATTGCCGGATGAGGGCGTTGCGCGGCTCGGTGAGGATCGCGCGCAAGGAGCCGAGGTCCAGCGGTTGGACCGTGGCAACCACGGGCAGGCGACCAACGAGCTCCGGGATCATGCCGTAGTGCATCAGGTCATCCGGGTTGACCAGAGCAAGGACCTCGGCATCGGTGAGCTCACGGTGATCCGCCTGCGCCGCAGATCCTGGGAACCCGAGTCGGCCGCGTCTCCCGGCCCGCTCGGCGATAATGTCGGCCAGGCCGTCGAAGGTCCCTCCGCAGATGAAGAGGATGTTGGTGGTGTTGACCTGGATGAACTCCTGCTGCGGATGTTTGCGGCCGCCTTGGGGAGGGACATTCACGGTGGCGCCTTCGATGATCTTCAAGAGCGCCTGCTGGACACCCTCGCCTGAGACGTCGCGAGTGATGCTCGGGTTGTCGCCAGACTTGCGCGCGGTCTTATCCAGCTCATCGATGTAGACGATGCCGCGCTCGGTGCGCGGGATGTTGAGATCGGCGGCCTGGAGGAGGCGCAGGAGGATGTTCTCGACATCCTCGCCGACGTATCCGGCCTCGGTGAGGGCGGTTGCGTCGGCGATACAGAAGGGCACATCCAGCACCTTGGCCAGCGTCTGGGCCAGGAGCGTCTTTCCGCAGCCCGTAGGGCCGACGAGGAGGATGTTGCTCTTCTCGAGCTCCACGTCGCCCGCCCCCCGGTTGGCGATCCGCTTGTAGTGGTTGTAGACCGCCACCGAAAGGACCCGCTTGGCGTAGTCCTGTCCGACGACGTATTCCTCGAGCTTGGCGTAGATCTCCTGGGGGGAGAGCGAGGGGCGGCCCACCGACGTGAGGCCGACCGCCTCGGCGCGAGGCTCTTCGCCGGCAAGGATATCCCGGCAAAGATCCACGCATTCGTTGCAGATGCAGGCGCCTTCCGGGCCTGTGATCAGCCGCCGGACCTGGCTCTCGCTACGGCCGCAGAAGGAGCACCGGCGACCTTCCGGTGCCGCCGGTTTGCGAGGCGGCATGCCTCCACCGTCCTTACTTGGTCTCCGGCGCCTTCTCTTCGTGAAGAGCCGGAAGGAGGACGTGGTCGATGAGCCCATACTCCTGGGCCGCCGACCCGTCCATGTAGAAATCGCGCTCGGTGTCCCGCTCGATCACCTCGAGCGTCTGTCCGGTGTGCTTAGTAAGTATA
>DATEAV010000157.1:0-11690 GCA_035288185.1 Anaerolineales bacterium
TTCAACGAATTCGAGACGCTCGAGAAGACGGTCCGCGCCCGCTGGGGCGAGATCGCCGCCATCATCGTCGAGCCGATCGCCGCCAACATGACCACCATCCTGCCTCAGCCCGGCTGGCTGGAGCTGATCCGCCGCCTGTGCGATGAGCACGGCATCGTCATGATCGTCGACGAGGTGAAGACGGGCTTTCGAATCGCCAGGGGCGGCTCCACGGAGTACTTCGGGGTCCGGGGTGACCTGATGACCTACGCCAAGTCGTTGGCCAACGGCTACCCGCTGGCCGCCATTGGAGGCTCGAAGGAGGTCATGAGCGTCATCGAGCCCGGCCGCATGGCCCACGGGGGCACATATTGCAGCAACGCGGCCGGGGTGGCCGCCGGCCTGGCCACCCTCGAGGTGATCGAGAAGACCGACGCCTTGAAAACCGTCGCCGCCCGCGGCCAACGCCTGATGGAGGGGATCGACGACGTCCTCACCGAGGCCGGCCTGGAGCACGCCCTCACCGGGGTTCCGGCCATGTTCTCCCCGGTCCTGGGGATCTCGCAACCGCCGCGCGAGTATCGGGACCTCGAGCATGCCGACATGGCGCTCTACGAGAGGATCCACGGGCAGATGCGCCGGCTCGGGGTGGAATACGAGCTCGACGGGAAAGAACCCTGGTTCGTGTGCGAAGCCCACTCGGAAGCAGACATCGATCACACGTTGACAGCGCTGGCCGAGACCGTCAAAGAGGTCAAGAGACAAGGATGAGCGCCGGAGAAGAGATCCTGAACTTCGTCGGCGGCGAGTGGCGCCGCTCCTCCGGCGCGGAAAGCCTCGACGTCCTCAACCCGGCCTCCGCCGAGGTCATCGGCCGGGTCCCCCTCTCGCCCGCCGGCGACGTGGCCCAGGCCGCGCAGGCGGCGGCCGCGGCCTTCCCCGCCTGGCGGCGGACTCCGGCGGTGGAGCGCGTGCAGCACCTCTTCCGCCTCAAGCAGCTCCTCGAGGATGAGCTGGATGCGCTATCCCGATCGATCACCGTGGAATGCGGCAAGACCTTCGATGAATCCAAGGCCGAGATGCGCCGGGCGATCGAGAACGTGGAGAATGCCTGCGGCATCCCTCAACTCATGCAAGGCTACAACTCCGAGGACGTCGCCCAGGGCATCGACGAGACCATGATCCGCCAGCCGGTCGGCGTCTCGGCCGTCATCTGCCCCTTCAACTTCCCCGGCATGATCCCATTCTGGTTCATGCCCTACGCGCTGGCTTGCGGCAACCCGGTCATTGTCAAGCCCTCCGAGAAGGTCCCGCTGACAATGCAGCGGGTCTTCCGCCTCCTCCGGGAGGCGGGGTTCCCTCCGGGCGTCGTGAACCTGGTCAACGGTTCGCATGAGACGGTCGACGCCATCCTCGACCACCCTGCCATCCGAGCGATCAGCTTCGTCGGCTCGACCGCCGTCGCCCGGCACGTCTACAGCCGCGCCACTGGCGCCGGCAAGCGGGCCCAGTGCCAGGGCGGCGCCAAGAACGCTGTCGTGATCCTCCCCGACGCCGACTTCGACATGGCGACCCGGATCATCGCCGACAGCGCCTTCGGGTGTGCCGGCCAGCGGTGTTTGGCCGTTTCCCTGGCGATCACTGTCTCCGAGGCCCGCGGCCCGTTCACCGAGTCGATCTGCGACGCCGCCGCCAGTCGGGTCGTCGGATTCGGACTGGACGAGGGCGTCCAGATGGGGCCGCTGATCCGCGCGCAGAACAAGGAGCGCGTTGAGACCCTGATCGGCGCCGGGCAAGGCGAAGGAGCCAGCCTCCCCGTTGACGGCCGGGGGACACGGATCAAGGGCTACGAGAACGGCTTCTTCGTCCGGCCGACCGTCCTCGTGGATCTGCCCCCCCGGGGAGAGATTGCCCGGACGGAGATCTTCGGGCCCGTCTTGGGGATGATGCACGTGGACTCCCTCGATGATGCTCTGGCCTTGATCAACAGCGCCGAGTACGGAAATCAGGCGAGCCTCTTCACGAGCAGCGGAAACGCCGCCCGCCAGTTCCGTTACGAGGCGCAGGCGGGGAACATCGGCATCAACATCGGCGTGGCTGCCCCCATGGCGTTCTTCCCGTTCAGCGGGTGGAAAGAGAGCTTCTTCGGCGACCTCCACGGCCAGGGCCTCGATGCCGTCGAGTTCTTCACCCATAAGAAAGTGGTGGTCGAGCGCTGGCCGCACGAGTGGACACGCCAATTCTAAGGGCGCCGGCTGCCGCGGCCCGGGTTGCTCGCCCGGGCCGCGACGATGGATAGCAGGGAGGCGAAGCGAGATGACAGCCAAGGCAGATCCGCTATCTCATCTCTCCCCGGTCTGGCCGCGCAGTTGGACCTTGATGGTCGAGCGCGGCGAGGGGCCATACCTTTTCAGCACAGACGGGACCCGCTACCTCGACTTCACCTGCGGGATCGGCGTCACCAGCACCGGTCACGCCCACCCGCGTGTCGTCCGGGCGATCCAGGAGCAGGCCGCCCGCCTGCTCCACGGCCAGCCCACGATCGTGCTCAGCCAACCGCTACTGCAGTTGGTGGAAGAGATGCTCACCGTGGCGCCGGCGCCATTGGATAGCTTCTTCTTCACGAACTCCGGCGCGGAAGCGATCGAGGGCGCCGTCAAGCTGGCCCGCCATGCCACGCACCGGCCGAACCTGATCGTCTTCCAGGGCTCGTTCCACGGCCGCACCAACCTGACCATGGCCATGACCACGTCCAAGACGATCTACCGCGCCGGGTATCAGCCACTGGTCGGCGGAGTGTTCGTCGCCCCCTTCCCGTACTGCTATCACTACGGTTGGGACGAGGACACGACCGTGCGGTTTTGCCTGCGCGAGCTGAAGCTGATCCTCAAATCACAAACCGCACCCGAAGAGACGGCCGCGATCGTGATCGAGCCCGTCCTGGGCGAGGGGGGCTACATCGTGCCCCCGGACGCGTTCCTTCCCGCCTTGAGAGAGCTTTGCGATCACTACGGCATCCTGCTCATC
Source organism: Anaerolineales bacterium (assembly GCA_035288185.1). GTDB lineage: Bacteria > Chloroflexota > Anaerolineae > Anaerolineales > E44-bin32 > DATEAV01. Next base: position 3,007 of record DATEAV010000157.1, read on the forward strand.
GCCGATGAAATCCAGTGCGGTTTCGGCCGAACCGGGAGGTGGTTTGCGGTGGAGCACACTCAGGTGGTGCCGGACGTTCTGGTGATGGCCAAGGGCCTGGGCTCGGGCATGCCGATCGCCGGGCTGGCGGCCCGGAAGGATCTCATGGAACGCTGGATCCCCGGGTCTCATGGCGGGACCTATGGGGGCAATGCCGTCGCCTGCGCCGCAGCCGTGGCGACCATCCAGACGATGCGCGACGAGCACTTAGTGGAAAACGCGGCCCGGATGGGCGAGGTGCTGCTCGCCGGCCTGCGTCAGGTCCAGCGATCCCACCCCGAGATCGGCGATGTCCGCGGCCGGGGCCTCATGGTTGCCAGCGAGATGACCGACCCCTCCGGCGAGCCATGGACCGACCGGGCCAAGGCCGTTGTCCGGGCCGCTTTCGATGAGGGGCTTCTCCTTCTGACTTGCGGCTCGTACGAGAATACCGTTCGCTGGATCCCGCCCCTGGTGGTGAACGCCAGCCAGATCGAAGACGGGCTGGAGCGGTTCGAGCGGGCATTGGCGAAGAGCAGCTGAACGCGTTGGAGGAGGTTGCCATGTCTGAAGGATTTACCCGCCGCATCCTGCACGTCGATCTGACAAGCGGCTCGCTGGAGGTTGAGACCCCCGACGAGACGTTCTACCGCAAATACCTGGGCGGCTCGGCCATGGGGCTGTACTACATCTTGAAGGAGATGAAGCCGGGCGCCGACGCTTTTGCGCCCGAGAACGTGCTGACGCTGATGGTCAGCGTCCTCACTGGCGCGCCCATCTCCGGGCAGAGCCGGATGTGCGCCAACGCTCTCTCGCCGCTTGTGGACGGCATCGGCGACAGCCAGTGCGGCGGTTTCTTTCCCGCCGAGATGCGGTTCGCCGGCTTTGACGGGATCGTCGTTCGCGGGAGAGCGGCCAAGCCGATCTATCTCTACCTGCACGATGGGCAGGCCGAGCTGCGCCCGGCGACCCACCTATGGGGCAAGACCACCTCCCAGGTGGACGACGCCTTGAAATCCGAGCTGGGTGACGACAAGATCGAGATCGCTCAATGCGGCCCCTCCGGCGAGCTTCAGGTTCGGCTCGCGGCGATCATCAACATGGGCAACCGCGCCAATGGCCGGACCGGCCTGGGCGCGGTGATGGGGTCGAAGAACCTCAAGGCCGTCGTGGTGCGCGGCTCCTCCAAGAGGCTCCCATGGAAGGATGCCAGGCGCATCAACGAGATGGCCAAATGGGGAGCCGGCGAGGTCGAGAGCAACGCCGACGTGCTCGGGCTACAGAAGATGGGCACGGCAAGCGTGGTGGCCTTCCAGAACACCATCGGCAGCCTTCCGACCTTCAACTACAACGCCGGTCAGTTCGAGCACTTCGAGGCGATCTCCGGCGAGCGGATGACGGATACCATCCTCAAGCAGAACGACACCTGCTACGCGTGCAGCGTGCGCTGCAAGCGCGTGGTCGAGACGGAATTCGCCGGGCGGCCTGTTGAGGCGCGCTTCGGCGGCCCCGAGTACGAGACGATCTCGGTCTTCGGCTCCTACTGCGGTGTCGACGACCTATCCGCCATCTCGCTGGCCAACAAGCTCTGCAATGAGTATGGCCTGGATACCATCGGCACCGGCGCCACCGTCGCCTGGGCGATGGAGTGTTACGAAGAGGGTCTGATCAGCGAGAAAGAGGTTGGGTTCCCCGCCCCGTTCGGTGATGCTCGGGCGATGGTCCGCCTCACCGAGATGCTCTGCCGCCGCGAAGGCTTCGGCGATGTTCTGGCGGAGGGTTCACGCCGCGCCGCCGATCGCCTGGGCAAGGGGCACGATCTGCTCATCACGGTCAAGGGGTCCGAGGCCCCGGCCCACATGCCGCACGCCAAGCGCTCTCTCGGCCTGATCTATGCCGTGAACCCCTTCGGCGCCGACCATCAATCGTCCGAGCACGATCCCATGATCGAAGACGGGGCCGGAGAGCTGTATATGAAGCGCCTGGCGATGATGGGCTTCGACCGCACTCTGCCGCAGTACTCGCTTGGCCCCGAGAAGGTCCGCTTTGCCTTGAAGGGCCAACAGTTCTACTCCTTCCTCGACACTGCCGCTCTCTGCCAGTTCGTTTGGGGGCCGGCCTGGACACTTTACGGGCCGCAAGAGTGCGTCGACTTCGTCCGGGCGGCCACGGGCTGGGACGATTTCAGCCTGGATGAGCTTCTGGAGGTCGGCGAGCGACGGCTCAATATGCTGCGCCAGTTCAACGCACGCGAAGGGATCGACCACAAGGCCGACAAGCTGCCCAAGAAGTTCTTCAAGGCGCTTACTGGCAGCGGGCCGACAGCCGGCATGGCCCTGACCGACGAGGAGATCGAGCAGGCCAAGCAGGAGTACTACCGTCAATCCGGCTGGGATCCCAAGACCGGCAACCCGTCCGTGAAGACCCTCACCCGGCTCGGGTTGGAGTGGGCTGCGTAGCCAGGCGAGGCTCGCACCTCCGCGGAGGCACCGAGGACATGGAGCACAAGCTCTTTATCGACGGCCAGTGGGTGGGCGGGGGCCCGCCCTTGGAGGTCATCAACAAATACACCGGCGAGGTCTTCGCCACCGTGCCCCAGGCTCGGCGAGAGGACGTCGACGCCGCAATCGCGGCCGCCTCCCGGGCGGCGCCGCTCATGGCGGACTTGCCGCCCCATCGGCGCTACGAGATCTTATCGCGGGCGGCGCAGCTGATTCGCCAACGCAGCGAGGAGTTCGCCCGGACAATCGCCACCGAGGCCGGAAAGGCGCTCAAGTTCTCTCGCATCGAGGTGGACCGGGCCATCGGCACGTTCACGTTTGCCGCCGAAGAGGCCAAACGGATGCACGGCGAGACGGTGCCGCTCGATGCCATCCCCTCCGGCGAGGGTTACTTCGGCTACTACGTTCGGCGCCCCGTCGGGGTGATCGTCGGAATCTCGCCGTTCAACTTCCCACTGAACCTGGTGGCGCACAAGGTGGCGCCGGCGCTGGCCGCCGGCAACACCATGGTGCTCAAACCGGCCAGTTGGACGCCGGTCACTGCCGTCCTGCTCTGCCAGGTGCTTCAGGAGGCCGGGCTGCCCCCGGGGGCCCTCAACCTGATCGTCGGCCCGGGCGGGACGGTCGGCGAGTGGCTGGTCACCGATCCGCGCGTCGCCAAGGTCACGCTGACGGGGAGCGTGCCGGTTGGGCGCCAGATTCTGTCGATGGCGGGGATCAAAAAGGTGACGTTGGAGCTGGGGAATACCGGCCCGGTGATCATCGCCCCGGATGCGGACCTGGAGTACGCCGCCAAGCGTTGCGCCATCGGCGCCTACTACAACTCCGGCCAGGTGTGCATCTCGGTGCAGCGCATCTACAGCCAGCGCCCGGTGTACGAGGCGTTCACCGACCGCTTCGTGCAGGCCAGCCGAGGGATGGTCGTCGGCGATCCGCTGGATGAGCGAGTCGACGTTGGCCCGATGATCGATGAGAAGGAAGCCAGACGCATCGAGAGCTGGGTGGCTGAGGCCCAGGACGGCGGGGCTCACGTGCTCACCGGCGGCGGCCGCCAGGGAGCGATCTATCCGCCGACCGTCCTCACGGACGTGACGCCGACGATGAAGGTCGTCGCCGACGAGGCGTTCGCCCCGATCGCCTCCGTGATCGCGTGCGACGATTTCGAGGAATCTCTGCGTCAGGCGGACGACACAGCCTACGGCCTTCAGGTCTCCGTCTTCACCCGCGACCTTCAGCGTGTCTTCCAGGCGGTGCGCCGCCTGAACTTCGGCGGCGTCATTGTGAACGACTCGCCGGCCTTCCGGGCCGATCACATGCCCTACGGCGGGAACCGGCTGAGCGGCCTGGGGCGGGAAGGGGTCCGCTTCGCCATGGAGGATATGACCAACATCCAGATGGTCGCCATCCGGACGACGTGGTGACGGACGGGGCCGAATCGGAATGATCGTTCACGTCCGTCTGCACACCACGTTACGCAAGGAGACGCCGCAGGGCATCATCGACCGCGTGGATCTGGAGCTCGAGCGGGGGGCGACGCTGGCCGACGTGCTGGCCCGGCTCGAGATCCGGCCGCGAGGCGGATCGGTGCTGATGGCAGTCAATGGGAACCTGGTGAAGGCCGACCATGTGTTGAACGACGGCGACCAGGTGCGGCTGGTACCGTCCGTGTCGGGAGGCCAAACCGAGGGCAAGCGGGGATGATTGTGGAGGGAAGGTTGGCTTCGCATGCGAGGAGGCTGGTGATCGGTGATCAGTGATCAGTGATCGGTAACGGGGCACCTGGCGCCTGGGCGCCCGACGACCGAGCACCGATCACCGAGTAACCGATCACCGATCACCTCCTAGCGCGCGAACGCGCGGGTTGCAGCACAAGGGTTGGGAGCGGCAACACGCGCGGGCGCGCGCGAGGGCCTGCGACGGAGAGGAACCCGACTACGCCCGCGGATCCAGCGGGGCCGCCCGCCGTCGGTGTTTCCCAGAGTGATGTGAATGCATCAGACGAGCGGCCAGGGGTAGGGCCTGCGGTCGTCGGAGGGGAGAGGAAACTCGCGCGAGGCGAGCAGGCGTTCGGCCCGTCGCTCCAGGGCGCGCGTTTCTTCGAGGGTGAGCAGGGCGGCGAGGCTTTGGTGCGCCGGACCGCCGGCGGCGAGCTCCGCCCGGAATCGTTCGATGGCCTCCAGGATCTCAGGCGGGATCCTCTCGCCGGCGAAGTCCCAGATCACGGTGCGAAGCTTGTCGTCCTCATGGAAGCAGAGGCCGTGATCGATGAGCCAGATGTGGCCCTGCGAGCCGAGGAGCACGTGCCCGCCCTTGCGGTCGGCGTTGTTGATGAGGATGTCGAAGGCCGCCGCCGGACGGAGGCGCTGCTTTTCTTCCTCGCTGAAGGTGAAGTAGTGGCGTTCGGGATCGGCGTCGACGTAGAGCTGGAGCGAGCCGGGGCCGGCCGGGCCGTCTCGCCGCAGGACGGTCGGAGGGACGAGATCCCAGCCCAGGGCGCGGCTGGCCCGATAGGCGGCCACTTCGCGGGCGGCCAGCGTCCCCGGTGGAAAATCCCAGAGCGGCCTCTCCCCGCGAGCGGGCTTGTAGACCGCGGCGATCTCCCCGCCCTCGCCGGTCACCCGGACCAGAAACGTGTAGTTCGAGCCCCAGACGAATTGGCCGGTGAGGGAGATCGCTCCATTGGAAAGCAGGTGGTCAACGGGTTGCAGGGCGGACATCAGGAAGAGGACCACGGACCATGGACGACGGACGATGGCCCATGGTCCGTGGTCCGTGGTCCATCGTCCACGGTCCATCGTCCATGGTCCGTATCCCATGGTCCATCGTCCATGGTCCGTCGTCGGCTAGTGTTTGTGCCCGTTGCGCTTGGGGCAGAAGTGGCCTTCGGGGTCGATCGGCTCACCGCAGTTCCCGCAAATGGGGCGGCCCTGGCCGGCGACCTCGAGGCCCCAGCGGCAGGCGGCCCGGATCTGGGCGCGGCTGCCCCAGAAGCGGGCGGTCGTCGCGGCCTCGATGTCTTCCCCCTCATCCTGGATCTCTCTAGCCACGACGATGAGCAAGTCATTGGCCTCGTCATATCCGACGCCGAGCTGGCCCACACGAAAGGCGGGATCGATCGGCTGCTCGAGATCCATGCCGGTAGGGCTAGACTCGCCGGAGGCCTCGGCGAGCTGGGGGAATCGTTGCTGCAGGTCGCCGAGGAGCTGCTCGACGCCGATGGCCAGGGCCTGCACCTGCTGCTTCTCGACCACCAGCGTCACCAACTGCTCGCCCTGGCGAGCCTGCAAATAGAAGACGCGTTTCCCCGGCGGGCCGACGGCGCCAGCCGTGATGCGGTCTACCGGATTGAGGTCGAAGACAACCGGAGACATTCACCTTTCCGCGTGACCACGGTCGCGGCGATCACTGGGCCGAAGTATATCATCCCGGCTTTGCCCCTCCCGCAGCGCGGGCATCGTTGAGCAAGAGAAGGCGGGCGTGGTCGGATCCGATCGCCAGCAGGCTGATCGAGGCCGGCGAGATCGAGAGGCGCTGGAAGGAGTCGAGGGGCAACCCGAGGTAGAAGGCGATGGCCAGCTTGATCGGATCGGCGTGGGAGAAGCAAGCGATGGCGGCCTTGGGGTGGCGGGCGCAGAGCGTCTCCAGCGCTTCCACGACGCGCCCCTGGACCTCGGCAAAGGATTCCCCTCCCGGGAGGCGGGCCAGCGAGGGAGCGCGCTGGATCACCGACCATTGCTTGGTACGTCGCAGGCGGGAGAGTGGCTGGCCTTCCCACCTCCCTGCCCGCAGCTCCCCGATCCCCTCCAGCCGGATCACCTTCACGTGCCGCGCCCGGGCCAGAGGAGCCGCGGTTTCCAAGGCGCGCTCCAGCGGGCTGGAGTAGAGCGCAGCAAGCGGGACGCCTTCAAACGCCTCCACCAGGGCATCGGCCTGCGTCTGGCCGCTCGCGTTGAGGTGGATGCCCTTCCGCCAACCCGGAAGACGCTTGCCCGTCCAATCGTTCTCGCCGTGGCGGACCAGATAGACGAGGGTCACGTTTTTCCCCTCACTCCCGCACCCCGCGTTGGGCGTGGTGGCGTTTGATCTCGTCGACCTGGCGTTGAGTGAGCTCCGGCAGGCTGCGGGTCTCCTCGATCTCGAGCGCCAGCCTCTGGGCCTCGCGCCAACGCTCAAGACGCTCCCGCACCTGGGCCTCGTAGCCCTGGTCGGACGGCTCATAGAAATAGGTGCCGAGGACCTCCCGCGGGAGGTATTGCTGCCCGATGTGGTGGCCGGGATGTTCGTGGGGGTAGACGTAGTCCTTGCCGTGACCGAGGGCGGCCGCATCCCGATTGGCGTCCTGGAGATGTGCCGGCACGGCGATCGTCCCTTGCTCCTCGAGCAGCCGGTAGGCCTTGAAGTAGGAGGTGGCTGTATTGGATTTGGCGGCGGTGGCCAGATAGAGGGTCGCTTCGACGATCGGGTAGACGCCCTCAGGGAGGCCGACGAAGTCGAACGCCGTCGCCGCGGCCGCGGCCACCACCAGGCCCATCGGATCCGCCAGCCCGATGTCCTCTCCGGCCAGGATCAGAAGGCGTCGCAGGATGAAGCGCGGGTCTTCCCCGGCGTAGAGCATCTTGGCCAGCCAGTAGAGGGCGGCGTCGGGATCGGAGCCGCGGACGGACTTGATGAAGGCCGAAATCGTGTCGTAGTGCGCGTCGCCGTCCTTGTCGTATAGAACGGCCCGGCGCTGGATCGATTCCTGGGCGACGGCCAAGGAGACGTGCACCGTCCCCTCGGCGTCCGGCGGCGTGCTTTCCACGGCGAGCTCGAGCGCATTGAGGGCGTTGCGCGCGTCGCCCCCGGCGACGCGCACCAGGTGCTCGAGCGCTTCCGCATCGAGCCTCACCCTGCGCCGACCGAAGCCGCGCTCCTCGTCGGCCAGGGCGGCCCCGATCACGCGGCGCGTCTCGTCGTCTAGGAGAGGGCGGAGCTGAAAGACCCGCGAACGGGAGACCAACGCGCCGATCACCTCGAAGTAGGGGTTCTCGGTCGTCGCTCCGATGAGGGTGAGGGTCCCGTCTTCCACATGGGGAAGGAGCGCGTCTTGCTGCGCCTTATTCCAGCGGTGGACCTCGTCGACGAAGAGGATCGTGCGGATTCCTTCGAGCTTGCGCCGCTCCCGGCTGGCGGCGATGACGGCGCGCAGCTCCTCTTTTCCAGCCAGGACGGCCGAGATGGTCTCGAAATGCGAGCGCGTGGTGTTGGCGATGATCATCGCCAGGGTGGTCTTGCCCGAGCCGGGCGGGCCCCACAAGATGATGGAGGAGAAAAGGCGATCGGACTCGATGGCCCGGCGCAGGAGCCGCCCGGGGCCGACGATCTCCTCCTGCCCGACAAACTCCTCGAGCGTGCGCGGCCGCATGCGCGCCGCGAGCGGAGCCTCGCGGCGCAGCCGCTGCTTGAGCGCATGGTCAAAGAGGTCCATCGACGGGGATTCTACCATCGCGGCGGCCCTGCCCCCTGCGGCGGGAAACGCTTGTCTTCCCCATCGGCTCGTGGCACAATAGCGGCTCGCTGAAGCCGAGGGCCGGCGAGCGCTCGCCGGCCCGTCCCAATCGCCAGCAGGCCGGGCTCCCCCCGGCCTTGCCCAATCAACCAGTCTTTGCCGCAGCTCTGGGGGCATCGCTGAGACCACCCTCCCGAGCCCCTCAAGGCTCATCGCTCATCACCGGACGGCTGGCGCTCTTCCTGGTGGCCATGGCCCTCACCGAGGCCATGCGCGCCATGACCTCCATCCAGATCCCCGTCTACCTGCGGTCGCTGGGCGCCGACGTGGCGCAGGTGGGCCTCTTCTTCACCATCTCGGCGATCGCGCCGGTGGCGCTCATGGTCCTGGGCGGATGGCTCTCCGACACGATAGGCCGCCTGCTCTCGTTCTACATCGGCTGCGTCGCCGGAGGTCTGGCGTTTGTCGTCTACGCCATCTCCCCCACCTGGGAGTTCGCACTGCTGGCCCCGCCGCTGCAGGCCATCTCCTACTCCCTCATCCGCCCCTCCTACCGGGCCTACATCGCTGATCACACGCGGCCGGAAAACCGCGGCCGGGTCTTCGCCATCGCCGAGGCGGCCGCCAACGTCACCTGGATCTTCGGCGGCCCGCTCGGCGGCTTCATCGCCCACAAC
>DATEAV010000158.1:0-15892 GCA_035288185.1 Anaerolineales bacterium
GCCCTATCTACGTTGGAGATACATGTCCTCGTTGAGCACCTCGCCGCGCAGGTCGAACGGCCGTCCGGCGTAGGTGAAGCGGAGGTGGACGTCGCTCCGGTGGCGGAAGTAGGCCGGCCGGGCGAGCAAGCGGATAAGGCGCCTGCGCAGGGGCGGAAGGCTGGCGAGGAAATCATAGGCCCCGACGAGCTCGCGCGAAGTCAGTGTGAGCTCGATCGGGGCCCCGTCCATCTCGGAAGTGATGCGCAACGCCCGAGGGTAGGTGCGATTCGCCTGCCGGCTGAAGGTGAGGTCCTGCTCCTCGATGCGCACTAGCGACGTGTTGAAGATGATCCTCTCGCCAACGGCAAGCATCAGCAGGCCGGTGGGAACGCCTCGGGGGTGATGACGGCCCACGACATCGGCGTAGATGCAGGTGACGTCGTCGGCGTAGATCCGGCCCCAATGCCAGTAGGCCAGAAGCCGCGTGAGGCTGACTTGCCCCCAGTTGTGATCGTGATACCCCGTCCCGGCCACTGGCATAGCCTCATCGCCGAGAAAGAGCGTCCCAAGGCAGCGCGCCCGTGGCAGGGGGACGACCCAGGCGAAGGCATCGAGGCCGTCGACCAGGGTCTTGCTCTCCCCAAACTTCCATCCGGGAAGCAGGCCCTCGAGCGTCGTCTCGACGCCAATCCTTAGGCCCGCTTGAGTGAAGCCGATCGCCCGGACCTGGTATTGCCGCGTCCCATCCACGACGCGGTCTTCGCCGGCCTGGATATCGGCCCGGTCCGCCGCAACCCGGAACTCCGCCGGCGAGAGCGTGCGAAAGGAGCGGAGCTCCTCGCCGGAGGGCGTAATCACCGTGATCTCGACTGCCGGCGGGTGAGACGGAAGGAAGGCCGTCGCCCGGTGGAAGACGACGACGGCGGTGTACCCGTTGACGAAGTGGTGGTCGAAGTACCACCACTCGAAATACTCGGGCGTCTGGGGGGCGTGGGGGCCATCTTCGGCGGGCCGCAGGCTTGCGATCGCCTCGCCGCTGCTGCGGGCCAAGACGGAAGAGGCGCGAATCACAGGTCGGGGCATCGTGTCGACGTCTGGCCTGTAGAGGCTAAGTCCGGGTTAACCAGAACCAGCGTCGAGTTCCTGGCGAACGGTCTGGTAGAGATGTTCCGCGCGGAGCTCGTGCAGGGTGTAGCAGGGCGAATGGAGGCGATCGGCGAGGGAGCGCGCCAGGCCCTGGTCGAAGGCGGCGTGCTCCATGTTGATGACCGCCGAGCGGATATTGGCCTGGCGCAGCATGTCGGCGACGTAGTGGGCCTCCTCCTGAGGAGGGAGGTTGCCCATCGATACGTTGCCGGCGCCGTCGGTGAGGAGGATCATGAGAGGGATGGAGTCGGGATGAGAGACCTTGTCTTGCTGGAAAGTCTCCAGGGCAAGCTGAAGGCCGGCCGAGAGGGGCGTCTTGCCGCCGACCGGGATATCGGCCAGGGCGCGCTGGGCCAACTGGATCGAGTTGGTGGGAGGCAGCACGGTCACGGCGCGGTCTTTCTGGAAGACGACCAGGCCCACGCGATCTCGGCGCTGGTAGGCGTCGGTGAGGAGCGAGAGGATGGCGCCTTTGGTTGCCGACATACGCTCGGCGACCGCCATCGACCAGGAGGCGTCCACGACGAAGAGGATGAGGTTGCCCACCTTGCGCACGCGAACCTTCTGCTGGAGGTCGGCCGGCTCGATGGCGAAGGCGACCTGCTGGCGCTGCTGGCTGCGCTCGATTTGATGCGGGGCTGCGGCGCGCAGGGTGGCGTCGAAGGCGACGTCGTCGGTGCGGCCGGAGGCCGGGCGGGCGCGGATGTAGCGCCCCCGCTTGCGATCGGTGCGAGTGAGGCTTCGCCGGCCGCTCTGTCGGCGGGAGACCCGGTCGATCGGGTTGGCCAGGCGGCGGGGCGTGAAGACCGTGCCGATCTTCACCTTATCGCCGCCCTCCCACCAGTTGGCGCTGAGCGAATCGAAGACGGACTGCTTGGCCGGCTCCGGCTGGCCGAGCTCCTTGTTCTCCTCGGCGGCCTCTTCAGCTAGGCCCGGGCGAGGCTTTTTTTTTGAGAGGGCGGCTGATCTTCGGCCGGGGAGAGCTCTTCGGGCTGCGCCTCGGCGAACTGATTCTGCACGTCCTGGATGCGAGCCTGCAGCTCTTCGGGGTTGACGTCCGTCTGATGGAAGGGGCCGCGGCGCAGCCGGTGCGGCAGGGCGAGCTCGGCGGCCAGGGCGATGTCGCGATCGCTCAGGGTGGTGCAGCCCTCCAGGGCGGCATGGGCGCGGGCGGCCTTGAGGATCACCAGGTCGGCGCGATGGCCGTCGACCTGAAGCGACGAGGTGAGGGCGGCGATCGAGAGCATGTCTCGCTTGGAGTAGGTGACCTTCTCCACCAGGAGGCGGGCGGCCTCGATCTCCCGCGAAAGCGCCTCCTCCTTGGGCAGCCAGACGGCGCGGAAGCCCTCCGGATCCGCCTCGAAAGACAGATTGCGCTCGATGATCGCCATGCGCTCGCGCAGGTCGTGCAGGCCGTGGATTTCCACCGAGAGGGCAAAGCGATCCAGGAGCTGGGGGCGAAGGTCGCCCTCCTCGGGGTTCATTGTGCCCACGAGGATATAGCGGGAGGGATGGGCGAAGGAGATCCCTTCGCGCTCGACGATGTTCATCCCCAGGGCGGCCGAATCGAGCAAGACATCGACGACATGGTCGTCGAGCAGGTTGACCTCGTCGATGTAGAGCAAGCCGCGGTTGGCGGCGGCCAGGACTCCAGGCTCGAAGTGGCGCTCCCCCTCCTTGATGGCGCGCTCGATGTCGATGGTACCGACGACCCGGTCTTCGGTGGCCGAGACGGGGAGATCGACGAAGGAGGTGCGTCGCAGCTGGGTGGGAAGCTCTTCGCCGCGAGCCGCCCGCTCCTTGCACTCGGTGCACCAGGTGGTCGAGCGGTCGGGGTCGCAGGCGAAGCGACAGCCGGCGACGACGCGGACCTCTGGAAGGAGCGCCGCCAGGGCGCGGGCCGCGGTCGACTTGCCGGTGCCGCGCTCGCCTCGGATGAGGACGCCGCCGATGCGAGGGTTGACGGCGTTGAGCACGAGCGCCCGGCACATTCGTTCCTGGCCGACGACGGCGGTGAAGGGGAAAACAACAGCCATCCAGAGTCCTCCGAGGCATTATACCGCGGCGCCGGAGGTCAGGGCCGGCCGGGTGGCGGCGGCAAGGTGAAGGCGAAAAGCCGTCGTTTTCGTCCTCTTAGGGTAGGCAAGAAGGGGCTCGAAGGCGTCGAGGTTGTCAAGACCGCGGTTCGCCTTTATAATCGATCCATCCTGCAACCGGAGATCGTCTTTTCAATGGAGCGAAACGATGAACGAGCGGAGGGCAGCCCCCTCTCACCGGCTGAGGCCGGAGCGGGCAGCCCCCACCCAATGGACGCCTATCTCGAAGGCGAAAGCTATGGCATGGATATGCCTCGGCGCGGGGAGGTCCGCACGGGGACGATCGCCCGCATCGCCGAGGATGATGTGCTGGTCGACATCGGGGCGAAATCGGAGGGGGTGATCCCTGCTCGGGAGGTGGAACGCCTGAGCGCGGAGGAACGGGCCACGATGACCGTCGGCTCGCAGGTGACGGTGTATATCATTTCCTCGGGGGAGCGCGACGGGAACATCCTGCTGTCGCTGGTGCGGGCCGAAGAGGAGCACGATTGGCTGGAAGCCGAGTCGCTCCTGAAGTCACAGGATATCTTCGAGGGGACGGTCGCCGGGTATAACAAGGGCGGGCTGATCGTGAAGATGGGCCGGCTGCGGGGGTTTATCCCGGCCTCGCAGGTGAGCCTCTCTCGGCGCCGGCGGGCGGAAGGGGAGACGCCCGACAAGCGCTGGGCGAAGATGGTGGGGGAACCGATCGTCGCCAAGGTCGTCGAGGTCGATCGACGCCGCAATCGGCTGATCCTTTCTGAGCGGGCGGCGGCGCGCGAGGCCCGCGAGGCGCTCAAGGAGCGTCTGATCAGTGAGCTGCGGCCCGGCGAGGTGCGCACGGGGCACGTCATCAGCCTGGCGGATTTCGGTGCCTTTGTGGATATCGGCGGCGCCGACGGCCTGGTCCACCTCTCGGAGATCTCCTGGGCGCGTCTGAACCACCCGAGCGAGTTGCTCAAGGTGGGGCAGAAGGTCGAGGTGAAGGTGTTGGGAGTCGACCCGGAGCGGAAGCGCATCAGCCTTTCCATGCGCGAGCTGGAGGCGGACCCGTGGTCGAGGGTCGCCCAGAGATTCGGCGAGGGTCAGCTGGTGGAGGGCAAGATCACCAAGCTCACCAAGTTCGGGGCCTTCGCCAGCCTGGTCGGGGCAGAGGACTACGAGTTTGAAGGTCTGATCCACATCTCGGAGCTTTCCGACCGCCGGATCGAGCACCCGCGCGAGGTGGTGAAGGAGGGTGACGTGCTCCGGCTGCGAGTGATCAAGGTCGAGCCGGAGCGGCGGAGGATTGGGCTCAGCCTCAAGCGTGTGGATTCTCCAGAGTACGCCGATCTAGATTGGAAGGCGGCGATGACCGAGATCGCCGGACCGGAGATCGGCGCCGAAGAGGTGGAAGAGGTGGAGGATTTCGACGCCGCCCTCGAGGAGGAGAGCCCGATTGCAGCCTTGCCGGACGAGTTGGAGGACGTGCCCTCCGCCCAGGACAGCGCTCCTGGGGCCCCCGAGGGGGGCGGTGGAGAGGCGGAGTCGCAAGGCGAGTGATCATCAGCCGGGCGCCACAAGGCCGCCCGGCTGCCTTTCCGGGAGGACCTTCTTCCCAGTGGCGGGGAGCCCGGAGGAAACTTTGGTAGAATAGGACAGCGGTAGTGGGAGTTGCAGGTTTTCGCGTGGAGGCACAGGTCTGTGGCTGACAAGATGGAACGCTTCACTCAACGAGCGCGCCGGGTGCTGAGCCTGGCACACGAGGAGGCCGAGCGACTCCATCACAACTACATTGGCACGGAGCATCTCGTGCTCGGCCTGATCCGTGAGGAAGGCGGCGTCGCCGGTCGAGTGTTGCGCGAGCTGGGCCTGGAGGCCGCCCGCGTGAAAGAAATGGTGGAGCGGTTGAGCGGGCAGGGCCGGTATGCCGGAGGGCGGATCGAGCTCGCCCCGGGAACCGAGCAGGTGTTGCAGTTTGCCATTGAGGAAGCCCGCCGGATGGGCCATCACTACATTGGGACCGAGCATCTTCTGCTCGGTCTCGTGCGTCAGGGCGAGGGTGTGGCCATTGAAGTGCTGCGCCGCCTGGGGGTGACCCCTGAGCAAGTGCGGCGCCAGACGCGGCGCATTCTGCAGGAGAGCCCGGCGCGGCGGCCGCCGGCGCAGACGACGGGGTCTCCGCCGCGCGAGCAGCAGCCCAAGACCCCTCTCGTCGACCAACTGGCGACGGATCTGACTGCCAAGGCCGAGGAAGGCAAGCTAGACCCGGTGATCGGGCGGGAGATGGAGATCGAGCGGGTGATCCAAATCCTGGCCCGGCGGACGAAGAACAACCCGGCATTGATCGGCGAGCCCGGCGTGGGCAAGACGGCCATCGTCGAGGGGTTGGCGCAGCGGATCGTGGCCGCCGAAACGCCCGAGCCGCTCCTGGGGAAGCGGGTCTTGCAGCTCGACGTTGGGTCGCTCGTGGCCGGGACGATGTATCGCGGCCAGTTTGAGGAGCGGCTCAAGAGGGTGATTGACGAGCTGAAGTCGTCCGGGGCGATCCTCTTCATCGACGAGGTCCACATGCTGGTGGGCGCCGGCTCGGCGGGGTCGTCGGTGGATGCGGCCAACATCCTCAAGCCGGCGCTCTCGCGAGGCGAGCTCCAGGTGATCGGGGCGACGACGCTGGATGAGTATCGCAAGTACATCGAGAGCGATGCCGCGCTCGAGCGTCGATTCCAGCCGGTGACGGTGGAGGAACCGTCGGTGGAGGAGGCGATCGACATCCTGCGCGGGGTGAGGCGCCCCTACGAGGAGCACCACAAGCTGGTGATCACCGACGAAGCCCTCGAGGCGGCCGTGCACCTTTCCTCCCGCTACGTCACCGAGCGCTATCTTCCCGACAAGGCCATCGATCTGATCGATGAGACGTCTTCCCGGGTGCGCATGTATAAGAGCCCGGAGGCGCGCAATATGAAAGAAACGATGGATCGGCTGCGCGAGACCCGGCGCGCCCACGCGTTGGCCATCGAGGAGGCGCGCTTCGACGACGCCCAGGAGCTGATGGCGGCCGAGGGCCAGCTGGAGGAGAAGATCTCCGCAATGCGCGCCGGTTGGAGCCGCTCGGCCGACGCCCCGCGGGTGACGGCCGACGACATTGCCGAGGTCGTCTCGATGTGGACCGGTGTTCCGGTGATGCAGATCGCCACGGAAGAGTCGGTGCGGCTGCTCAACATGGAAGAAATGCTCCACCGGCGCATCGTCGGCCAAGACGAGGCCATCGAGGCGATTTCCAAGGCGGTGCGGCGGGCTCGGGCCGGGCTGAAGGATCCCAAGCGGCCGATCGGGTCGTTCATCTTCCTCGGCCCCACCGGGGTGGGCAAGACGGAGCTCACCAAGGCCCTGGCGCAGTTTATCTTCGGTTCTGAAGAGGCCCTGGTGCAGATCGACATGTCGGAGTTCATGGAGCGCCACACCGTGAGCCGGTTGGTCGGCGCGCCCCCGGGATACGTGGGCTACGAGGACGCAGGCCAGCTCACCGAAGCGATCCGGCGGCGGCCCTACTCGATCGTCGTCTTCGACGAAGTGGAGAAGGCCCACCCGGAGGCGCACAACATGCTCCTCCAAATCATGGAGGAGGGACATCTCTCGGATGCCCGCGGCCACAAGGTGGACTTCCGCAACACGATCATCGTGATGACGTCGAACGTCGGCGCCGAGGAGATCCGGCGTCAGACGCAGCTGGGCTTCACCTTGAAGCGAGACGAGGCCAAGGAAGAGCGGGCGTCGTACGAGGAGATGCGCAAGAAGCTTCTCGAGGCGCTGCGGAAGATCTTCCGGCCCGAGTTTGTCAACCGGGTGGATGCCCTGATCGTCTTTCACGCCCTTTCCCGCGAGCAAATCGGGCAGATCGTCGATCTTGAACTGGAGAAGGTGGTCATCCGGCTCAAGGAGCACCAGCTTTCGCTTCGGGCAACCGAGGCCGCCCGCAAGCAGCTGGGCGATGAGGGCTACGACCCCGAAATGGGGGCGCGGCCCCTGCGCCGGGTGATCCAGAACAAGGTCGAAGACCGCCTCTCCGACGCGCTCCTGTCCGGGGAGTTCAAGGCGGGCGATCATATCCTTGTGGATGTCGAGGGCGAGGCCATCGTCCTGAAGCTAGAGAGCCGGGAGCGCGAGGACGAGGCGCAGCCGGCGTAGCCTGGGCATTCGCTGAACGGTCGGGAGGCTCTTCCATCGAAGGGCCTCTTTCATTTCTGGGTGATCGGTGACCGGTTAGTCGGTGATCGGTAACATGGTGATTGGTTGCTCGGTGCTCAGTAGTTGGTGACTCGGTGAGCGGGCACTGCGCATTCGGCCGCCTGGACACCGGGGCACTGCGGCACGATGGCACCAGGTGCCGTGGCGCCCAAGCGGCGGCTGCCCCGATGCGCGTCGTCTTACAGGAAAACCCTCCTGGGGAGCGTAGGGGCGGGTCTCGCCGGGAAGATCACCCGGCACTTCGCAGACCCGCCCCTACGGTTTCGTTGGCAAGCATGACGTGCGGGCGAGGTTATAATGCCGGAGCGAGAGGTGTCTGGTCGGACTCTGTCGCGCAGAGGCGGGGATGGGCAAGACGGCTCGAACCCAATACGTTTGCCAGCAATGCGGCCGAACGGCGCCAAAGCCGCTCGGCCGCTGTCCTCAATGTGGAGCCTGGAACAGCATGGTTGCCGAGGTGGTGGCGCCGGCGAGCCCGCGGGCGGCGGGGAGGCCCAAAGCTCGCTCGACGCCTCGGCGCCTGAGCGAAGTGGATTCCGCCGCCGGGGATCGCTTCACGCTGGCCCTCGGTGAATTTTCGCGCGTGCTGGGCGGTGGAATCGTGCCGGGGTCGGTCGTCCTGATCGGCGGCGATCCTGGGATCGGCAAATCGACGCTTCTGCTTCAGATGGCCCTCTCCGTCGCGGATCGCCGGAAGGTGCTGTATGTGTCGGGGGAGGAATCGGAGGCGCAGATCAAGGCCCGGGCACTTCGGCTCTCGGGCGGTGAGGTCGGCCGGCTGCCCGAGGAGCTCTACCTCGTGACCGAGACCGACCTTGAGGCAATCCTGGCGCACATCGAGATGATGGCGCCAGATCTGGTGGTGATTGACTCGATCCAGACGGTCTATCTCCCGGGTCTGGGGTCGTCGGCGGGGTCGATTTCCCAGGTGCGCGAGTGCGCCAGCGTGCTTCAGGGCGTTGCCAAGTCGAGGAACTTGGCGGTTTTCCTGGTGGGGCACGTGACCAAAGAGGGCGCGATTGCCGGGCCGCGCGTCCTGGAGCACATCGTCGATACGGTGCTCTATCTGGAGGGGGACTCATTTCACGCCTACCGGCTGCTCCGATCGGTGAAAAACCGCTTTGGTGCCACAACCGAGGTGGGCGTCTTCGAGATGCGGCCCGATGGAATGGCGGAGGTGGCCAACCCCTCCGAGGCATTCCTGGCGGAACGGGCGCTGCACACCCCCGGGTCGGCGATTGCAGTGACCATGGAAGGAACGCGGCCTCTGCTCGTGGAGGTCCAGGGCCTCACCAGCCCGACTGCGTTTGGAAATCCACGCCGGACTGCTAACGGGCTGGATTTCAACCGCTTGCTTCTGACGCTTGCGGTGCTCACCCGTCGTGCCGGGTTGCGCCTGGGCGACCAAGACGTGTTTGCCAATGTGGTCGGAGGGCTGCAGGTGAACGAGCCGGCGGCGGACTTGGCGATGGCCGTGGCGATTGCCTCGTCGTTCAAGGATCTGCCTCTGCCGGCGGATCTGGCCGTGATCGGAGAGGTGGGCTTATCGGGAGAGTTGAGGGCGGTGGCGCAGTTGCCCGCTCGCCTGCGAGAAGCAGCCAAACTGGGGTTCCGTCGGGTGCTGGTGCCCAAGACGGTGGTTCGCAGTGACCCACCACCCTCGGGCCTGGACGTCCTCCCGGTTCGATCGATCGCCGAAGCACTTTCCGCAGTCCTGCAACCGAGGTGAGCCTTGCCGGCTCAGCGTTCTGACCGCGCGGCTGCATTCTGCCGAGGCGCAGCCGCGCTCTCTGACGCCGGGCTGCTCCCGTATCCAGAGGAAGGCGCGTTTCCGCGTCTTGAGCGCAACGCGTCGCAGGGCGGCAGGCATCGGCGTTCTTTAAGGTTCTACACTCACTCGCGTGCCACCGGGAGGGCTCGAGGGAGAGGGGCGGTTGATCCCCAGCGGTGGGGGCGGGGCTTCAGGTCTCGTTAGATGTGGCGAAGAGGCGGAGGTGGAGCGCGGATCGAGTGAGGCCGCGAATCCGTCGGAGTGGCCGGGGGCTTTAAGGTTTCCCGATCTTAAATCTTCGATTGTTTTTAGGTAGGCGCAGGGCGGAACTCTTGTACCGTAAGGGTGCTTTTGTTAGAATGCATGTCACCCTCGGTTGCGTAGGGCATGGGGGGATGAGCACCTCGCACCCGTTCGGGCTCGATGGTCCGCCTGACAGCGGCCGTGCGGCAGGGACAGCCTTTCAACCGAACTCGCGAACGACGAAGACTGGGCGACCGGCCCGCGGAGACGCGTAGTGATGGCGGCCGGCCGCGCCGCACTCTCGGAGCGGGTATGAACGCAGAACAGGCTTGGCAGGCGACACTCGGGCAACTTCAGATGGAAATGCCGCGGGCCACATTCGACACATGGGTCCGTGACGTCGACCTGCTGGCCTACGAGGATGGGGCATTCATCCTCGGCGTTCAGAACGCCTACGCCCGGGATTGGCTGGAGAACCGGCTCCTCTCAACGGTCAAGCGGGTCCTGGCAGGCGTCATGGGGCGGACGGTCGAGGTGCGCTTTACCGTCTGGCAGGGCGAGACGGCGGAAGAGGACTCCTCGAAGGTGGCCGAAGGAGAAGAGACTTCTGCGGAGCGCAGCGCGGCGCACCGCCTGCTCAATCCCCGCTACACGTTCGACACTTTTGTGGTGGGTCCGAGCAACCGGCTGGCGCACGCCGCGGCCCAGGCGGTGGCCGAGAACCCGGCCCGCGCCTACAACCCCCTGTTTGTCTATGGGGGCGTCGGGCTGGGCAAGACCCATCTGCTCCACGCCGTGGGCAACTCAGCCGTAACGAGCGGGCTCCAGGTCCTGTATGTCACTTCGGAAGAGTTCACCAACGATCTGATCAACTCCATCCGCAATCATACGACCGACGCCTTCCGAGAGCGCTACCGGAGGATCGACGTCCTGTTGATCGACGACATCCAGTTCATCGCCGGAAAAGAATCCACCCAGGAGGAATTCTTCCACACGTTCAACGCCCTCCACGGGCAAGACCGGCAGCTGGTGATTTCCTCCGACCGGCCGCCGAAGGCCCTGGTGACCCTGGAGGAACGCCTGCGCTCGCGGTTCGAGTGGGGGCTGACGGCCGACATCCAGCCTCCGGACTTCGAGACGCGGTTGGCCATCTTGCGCTCGAAGGCGGAGCGGGCCGCGCGTCAGGTGAGGCCCGAATACCTGGAGATGATCGCACGCCGCGTGCAGAGCAACATCCGCGAGCTGGAGGGCGCCCTCACCCGCATTCTGGCGTTCAGCGATCTGAGCGGGGTGCCCCTCAGCACCGAGCTGGTGGAGATGACGCTGGCCGAGCTGATGCCTCGCGGGAGCATGCTCACCCCCGATCGCATCATCTCGGCGGTGGCGGACCACTTCGGCATCGACGAAGACCGGCTGCTGAGCCGGGACCGCTCTCGGCAAGTGGCGCTCCCCCGCCAGGTGGCGATGTTCCTCATCCGTGAGGAGACCGATGCGTCGCTGCCTCAGATCGGCGACGTGCTGGGGGGACGCGACCACACGACAGTGATGTACGGCTGCGATAAGATCGCCGCCCGCTTGGAGACCGATGACGCGCTGCGCCGACAGGTCATCGCGGTTCGCGAGCGGCTCTACGGACAGGCTCGGCTACCGATCTAGTCCCTGCAGGCGCTCGGGCCTGCCATCTTGTCACCGCTTCGCCCGGCTCGCCAAGCTGGGCGAAGCCCTTTCAGAGGCTGCCCGCGGGTTGAAATCGAGAACCTCCCCTGCGCAGCCATCCTCCCAGCTTGCGGACAATCCTATGGGTAGACCCTCGAGGTCGGTTCGAGGATCAAGGCACCTTGAATGATCCCCCACCCCCCACCCCCTCCCCCGGCAGTTGGTCGAATCGATAGGTCGACGGACATCTGCCGGGGGAGGGGAGGGTTAACTTAGGAGGCATGGGGCGGCTTGGCCGCCCCATGCCTCCTAAGAAACCTCCAATTCCGAAGACGTGCAACGCAAGGGCCCGAGACCGGAAGGCAACTCCGCGCCGTGTCTTGACGCGAGGGATTGTCGCTCCGGCTCTCGTCGTGATTCACACAGGCTCGCCTCGTGACGCGGGACTCTTGGGGAACGATGCGTTACAGCAGCGAGACCGGATCGATGTCGATGGCCCATCCCCGAGGGAGCTCATTGGGGATGTGGAGGGTTGGATCCGGAGCGCGGACGACGATCTGCCAGCGGAAGTCCCCCCGCACGCGTCGGAAGAAGCACGGGGCGGGCCCGATCAGCTCCCCGGAATCTCCGGAGGAGAGGAGGCGCGCGGAGATCCGGGCCGCCAGTCGTTCGGCTTCGGAGCGGGCTTTCTCATCGGAGGTGTGGCGGTAGAGCAAGCGGGCCAGTCGCCGGAACGGGGGGTAACCGAGCTCGCGCCGGTGGCGGATTTCGGCCTGGTAGAAGGCCTCGTAGTCGTGGCCGGCGGCAGCCGTGATGGCGTAGTGATCGGGGTTGAAGGTTTGCAGGATCACCCGACCGCCGAGCAGCCCGCGCCCGGCTCGCCCGGCCACCTGGGTGAGCACCTGGAAGGTGCGTTCCGCGGCGCGGAAATCCGGCAGGTGCAAACCGGTGTCGGCCGATATGACGCCCACAAGGGTGACCAGCGGGAGATCAAGGCCTTTGGCGATCATCTGAGTGCCGACGAGGACGTCGGCGCGGTGCGCAGCGAAATGGGCGAGGATGAGATCGTGCGAGCCGCGCGCCCGCGTGGTGTCACGATCCCAGCGCAGGGCTCGGGCGCCGGGGGCGAGCTCGGCGAGGTCGGCTTCGATGCGTTGGGTGCCCGCGCCGAAGTGACGGATCCGCTCGCTGCCGCAGGAGGGGCAGGCGCTGGGTGGCTGCCGTCGATAGCCGCAGTGGTGGCAAAGGAGCTCCTCGCGAGCGGAATGGTAGGTGAGGGGTGTATCGCAGCGTGCACACTGCAAGGCGCGGCCGCAGTCGCGGCAGAAGACGTAGGTGGCCGAACCGCGCCGGTTGAGAAAGAGCATGGCCTGCTCGCCCGCCTCGAGGGCCTCGCGCAATGCCTGCTGAAGGGCGCGGCTGAACAGGGATCGATTGCCGGCGCGCAACTCCTGCCGCATGTCGACAACCTGGACAGGGGGGAGGTCGATGGTTTCGGCCTCGCCCTCTGCCGGTCGATAGCGTCGACGGATCTGCAGCCGGGCGGATTGGCCGGCGAGCCGCTGGCGATGACCGAGGATCCGCTGGGGCAGCCGCAAGAGGCGGAGCTCGCCGCGCGAGGCCTGGTAGGTGTGAAGGATATCCGGTGTGGCGCTCCCGAAAATGCAGACGGCGCCCAGCATCTGCGCATAGGCCTGGGCGGCGGGGCGGGCGTCGTACCGGGGGACGACGGCCTGCTCCTTATAGGACTCGTCGTGGGCCTCATCCAGGACGATGAGCCGAATGCGGGGATGCGGTGCAAAGAGGGCGCTGCGCGGGCCGACGAGGATATCGAGCTGTCCGGCACGTGCCCGGCGCCAGGTGTCGTAGCGCTCGCCCTGGCTGAGCTGGGAGTGAAGGATTCCCACCCGGCCGGGAAACCTGGCCAAGAATCTTTCGACGGTCTGCGGCGTGAGGGCGATCTCGGGGACAAGGATGAGGGCGCCGCCGCCGAGGGCAAGCACCTCGGCGGCGGCCCGGAGATAGAGCTCGGTCTTCCCCGACCCGGTGACGCCGTGGAGCAGAAAGCCCGGGGACGGGGAGGCGGGAGGCGCGACGCGCAGCGACCGCTCGATCTCGGCCCAGGCCGCCGCCTGGTCGCGGGTGAGGGATGGCGGCTCGCGAGGGACGAAATCGACCTCCGCCAGCGGATCGCGCCAGATCTCCTCTTGGCCGAGGCGGATCCACCCCCGCTCCTCGAGCCAACGCACATCGGCGCTGGTGGCGCCGGTTTCGGCGTAGATCCAGGTGACCTCCATCGGCCCGGCCTCGTGACGGAGCGCGGCCAAGACGGCCGCCCGCCTCTGGGCGGGTCCCCTGGGCGAGGCGCGGAGTTCCTCGATGGCGGCGGAAATCGCTTCCGGGGCGACGGCGAGCTCGGCAGTGCGAATACGGCGCGGCCGGAGGCGAGGGGGCTCCAGGACCGAGGAACGTGATAGGACGCCCCGGCGGGCGAGGCCCTCGGCCGCGCGCCGCCATTCCGTGCGCGGCAGGGCCCGATCGATCTGGCGCCCTCGAAGCGGCCCTCGACGGATGAGGAGCCGGAGGAGCCGCGCGGCGGAGGGAGTGGTGGTTTTCGCCTCGGCATCGAGAAGAGTGTAGATCGTGTCGGCCTGCTGACTGAGGCCCGGAGGAAGCATCAGGGTGAGACAGTCGATCAGCGGGGAACGGGTGTGCTCGGCCAGCCAGCGAGCGAGGTCAAGCTGTGTGGGCGTGAGCACCGGGTCGGGGTCGAGCAGCGATTCCACCGGCCGCGTCTCGGGGACTTCCGCTTCGGGGAGCAGGCGGAGCACCACGCCCTGCACCCGGCGTGGGCCGAAAGGCGCGGTCACGAGATGGCCGGGCTGGAGGAGCCCTTCGAGCTCGGAGGGGAGGTGGTAGTGGAATGTTCCGCGGACAGAGGCGAGGTTGACCGCGACCTCGGCGAACTTGGTCACTTGGGCCCGCCCGCCTCGGAGACGCCGGAGAAAAGCGTCAGCCGGGCGATGCGCTTCCCGTCCAGGGCCTCGACGCGTAGCTGGGCGCCGTCTGCGGCAACCGTATCACCGACCTCGGCGAGCCGGCCCAGGCGCCCGAGGACGTAGCCGGCGATGGTGTCGTAGTGAGGATCCTCCAGTTGGAGGCCGAAGGCCTCGTTGACCTCTTCGATAAGGGTCAGACCGTCGATCAGGGATGAGCCGTCGGGTAGGCGCTTGATCCCCGGCTCTGGACTGAACTCGTCGCTCACCTCGCCTACGATCTCTTCCAGCAGATCCTCCAGGGACACCATCCCGGCTGTGCCGCCATACTCGTCGAGGACGATCGCCATATGCTGCCGGCGATGGCGGAAGCGGCGGAGAAGGGCGTTTACGCCGATCGTCTCGGGAACGAAGAGGGCTTCGCGCATCAGGCCGCGGGCCGTCGTGGCGCTGGGCCGATCTCCGTGCCGGGCGCGCATCAGGTCGCGCAGGTGAACCACCCCCAAGACCTGGTCCAGGCTTTCCTCATAGACCGGATAGCGTGTGTACGGATGGCGGAGGGCGAGCGTGATGAGCTCCTCGAGCGGTGCGTCGGCGCGGGCGGCGACCATCTCGGTGCGCGGCACCATCACCTGTCGCACGAGCAGCTCGCCGAAATCGAAGACGGCATGGAGCATGTCTTCCTCATCGGCTTCGACGACGCCGCCTTCGGCGCTGGCGGCTACGATCATCTTGAGCTCGTCGACCGAGTGCACCAGCTGGCGACCGCGGGCCGGCTGGAAACCGGCCACTCGCAGCAGAAGATTGCCCGCCCCATTCAGAAGCCAGATCGCCGGCTTGAAGAGCCGCTCGGTGAGGACCGTGGGCCGGGCGACGAGGAGCGCTGTCCGCTCGGGGTCCTGGAGGGAGACCGACTTGGGCACCAACTCGCCCACGACGACGTGTAGGAACGTGATGAGGGCGAAGGCGATCGCCGCTGAGGCTCCATGGGACACGCTGTCACGCAGTCCGCCCGGGAAGAGCCTGATGATCGGCTCGAGCAGGTGGGCGAGGGCCGGCTCGCCGATCCAGCCCAGCCCCAGGCTGGCGAGGGTGATCCCGAGTTGAGTGGCGGCGATAAAGCGGTCGGGGTCTTCAATTGCCTTCTGCACCCAGCGCGCGGCGTGGTTGCCCTTGGATACCAACTCGGCGATTCGCGTCCGGCGGACGCTCACCAGGGCGAATTCTGCGGCGACGAAGAAGGCGTTGGCGCTCACCAGCAGGACGACGCCGGCGAGCTTGAGGATGTCGTTCACCAGCGCAAACTCCTTCGAGGGCTGGAGCCAGTGTAAGCGACCGGGCGCCGGCGTCGGCCGGTCGTTAGCCGGGTTGGCTCATTCGGAAGATCACGGCTGCACCATAACCGACGACGGAATTGAAATCGCCGGTGACGTCCCCGGATGTGGCGTGGCGCAGCACTCGGGCATCGTCTGCGCCCAGATCGCGGGCCGCCCACATCACGGCCGCGACGGCCCCTCGCCCGCATGCGAATCCCACGCCCTCGTCCTCGGCGGCCAAGACGCCCGCCGGATCAAACGCTTCGATTCGGCCCAGCACAACCGCATCCAGCTTGCGGGCGATCGAGTCCGGGTAGAAATGGGAAAGGTCTGAGCTGCCCACCAGGAGTGCGGCCTCGTCTTGGAGGGCCGCCGCCAACGAATGGCCCACCGCCTCGGCCACGACGGCGGACTGATCGCGAAGCATCACAGGAAGGAGGCAGAACGGGCCGGCCAGGGTGCGCTGGAGGAAGGGGAGCT
>DATEAV010000159.1:0-2247 GCA_035288185.1 Anaerolineales bacterium
CGGCGGCGACCTTGGGGTGTTGAGGGATGCCGGAGGTTGGCACGGGCGCCCGCAATGGGGCCCGGGCGGGGGTTGGATGACGGTCGAGTTCGAAAGCCCGACCTCCCCGCCCGATATCTACCGCCTGGACCTCGAAGGGGATCGAGTGGCCCGCGAGACCCGGCTGACCGATTCGCGCACGCCGGCGCTCGAATCGGCCGGACTGGTCACGCCGCAAGTGGTCCACTATCCGAGCGGTGACGGCACCATCATCACCGCCTTCCTCTACCGGCCAACGCGGGCCTCGGCGGCGAACCGCAGGCCGGCGATTGTCTATCCTCACGGCGGCCCGGCCGATGGATGGGCACTGGTCTGGTCGCTGCGACTGCAATGGCTGGTCGCCAAAGGCTATGCCGTGCTGGCTCCCGACTACCGCGGGAGCACCGGACACGGTCAGGAGTTTCAGCGGGCGCTGTACGGGGCGTGGGGTAGGGTCGACACCGAGGACATTCTGGCAGCGGCAGACTTTCTGGCGTCGCTCGAGTGGGTGGACGGAAGCCGATTGGGGGTCTTCGGCACAAGCTATGGCGCATATCTGGCGGTGCTGGCACTGGCGCGGGACCCGGGGTACCGCTACCGGTGCGGGGCGGCGGTCTACGGGGATTCGGACCTGCGGCGCTCCTGGGCGATGGGGGATCGGACGGGCCGGGAGGACCTGGAGCGCCAGATGGGTCATCCCTCGCACAATGTGGAAGCTTACCGCTTCGGATCCCCGATTCTCGACGTCGCCAGGATCGATCGGCCTCTCCTGATCTGCCACGGGCAGGAAGACCAGCGGGTACACCCCCGCCAGAGCGAGGAACTGGTCGACGAACTGCTTCGCAACGACAAGGCATTCGAGTACTTCGTCTACAGTGAAGAGGGCCACGGGATCCTCAACCCCGACAACCTCCGCCATTTCTTCGCCCGCCTCGAGAGGTTCCTCGACTGGCACTTGATGTAGGCCTCAAGCTCCCCGCGAGCTTCAAGCTCGCGGGGGGGTGATTGACATAATCACGAGACGGTAGGTTACAGGTCCGGTACAAACTGAGTTCCCCCGGCTCTCTGCGGGGGACTTGCTCGATTCCCTCTTGCGCCGGGCGTTCTCCTTATACTTGTGGATGCTGGCAAAAGGGTCCTCTCAGGCACTGCCTCCGGGAAAGGTGCAGGTCCCGGATCCAATGTCGAGGAGGCCCCGGTAGCTGGGCAAGGGGGACAGAACGTGTGTTCGAAGGCGGGGTGGTCGTTTCTCCCGCCTGACGCGGGCGCTTCCAAAGGCGCCCACCGGTTCTGCGCCGGGACCTTCGACCCGGCGTGAAGGGCAATCTGACGTGGACATCCTGATGAGTGAGAACCGGCGGCCGGCCGAGGCTACGCAGTCGCTTGGCATCCTGTCCCTGGTGCACGCCCGGGGTCGGCATGGCGACCTTGGATTCCAAGTGGGGAGCCATCGGGTCGATCAGGTGCGGCGCATGGTCGAGACCTACCGGCGCCTGTTCCGCGACGAGACTGAAGAGCTGGGCCTAGCCGACTGGGCCGAGGGGATTCGCATCGCCCGTCGCTATCTTCCGTTCGTCGAAGACGCCCTGCCGCAGTACATCGACGAAATGCGCGGGCTGGCCGAGGGGGCCGGCGTGTCGTTCGACGACATCCTGGTGCTCAACACGATCGAATCGATTACCGCCGATCGCCTCCACCTCGGTTGCACCAGCCTGGCAGTGAGCGGCGAGACCAGTGCCGACGGGTCGGTGCTTGTCGCCCACAACGAAGATTGGTATCCCGAGGACGTCGATGACGTCTTCCTTGTTCACGCCGAGCCCGAGGGCGAGCCGCCTTTCCTGGCCGTGAGCTACGGCGGGCTCCTCCCCAACATCGGCTTCAATGCCGCCGGGATCGCTCAATGCTGCGACACGGTCTATGCCAGCGACGTGCGCCTGGGAATCCCCCGAACGATCGTGGCGCGCCACGTCCTGGCCGCCACCAGCCTCGACCAGGCCGCCCGGGCCGCGTTGCACCCGCAGCGAGCCGCCGGCTACAACCACCTGCTGGCTTCCGCCGACGG
Source organism: Anaerolineales bacterium (assembly GCA_035288185.1). Classification (GTDB taxonomy): domain Bacteria; phylum Chloroflexota; class Anaerolineae; order Anaerolineales; family E44-bin32; genus DATEAV01. The sequence continues at coordinate 2,081 of DATEAV010000159.1, forward strand.
TGACATCGTCAATCTGGAAGCCTCGGCCACCCGCCATGAGAGTCTGCCGGCGACCGACGGCCTGGCGGCGCACACCAACCACTACCTCAGCCCCGCCATGATCGCCGTCGAAAAGAACCCCGAGGCGCGGGTTCATTCCCGGGCCCGCCTGGATCGGGCGCGGCAAC
>DATEAV010000160.1:0-4356 GCA_035288185.1 Anaerolineales bacterium
ACATCATCCTGGCACTGGGCGTGGCGCTTGCCGTAGTGGCAGGCTGCTCGGGCTCACCCGCCGGGCAGGATCAACCCCCTGGGCCAGCGTTGCAGGAATCGCGCACGCCGGGGACGGCGGAAAACGCGGCGCGATCCCCCACGCCCGACCCCTACGCGCAGGCCCGAGACGACCTGGTGAGGACCGGCATCGTCGGATGGGGGATCACAGATCCTGACGTGATCCAGGCGATGGGCCGAGTCCCGCGGCACCTCTTCGTCCCCGACGACTACCTCGACCAGGCCTACGAAAACCACCCTCTTCCCATCGGCTATGGCCAGACGATCTCGCAACCCTACATCGTGGCCTTGATGACCCAGGAGCTGGAGGTGGGCGAGGGCGAGCGCGTGTTGGAGATCGGAACGGGCTCCGGCTATCAGGCCGCCGTGCTTGCCGAGCTCGGCATCGAAGTCTACACGATAGAGATCATCGGACCTCTAGCCGAGTCGGCTCGGGCCCGGCTCGAGAGCCTCGGGTACACCGGAATCCACGTGCGGCACGCCGATGGCTACGGCGGTTGGCCAGAGGCGGCGCCCTTTGACAGCATTATCGTCACCGCGGCACCGGATCATGTCCCCCCGCCCCTTCTCGACCAACTGGAGATCGGCGGCATCCTGGTGATCCCGGTCGGCCCGGTGGGCGACTACCAGGAACTGTGGCGGATCACACGAACCGGAGAGGGAAGGTACGTATCGGAGAGCCTGGGAGGCGTGCGCTTTGTTCCCCTGGTAAGAGAAGAAGAGTGAGTCATCGTGAGAGCTGTCACAGGCCTCCGATCCTGGCTTATACTGGAAGCGCCGGTCACCCATCCAGACTGCAAGGAGAACAACGATGAAAGGCGATCCGAAGGTCATCGAGGTGCTCAACCAGCTCCTGGCCGACGAGCTGACGGCCATCAACCAGTACATGGTCCACTCGGAGATGTGCGCCAACTGGGGTTACGACCGTCTCCACCATGTGATCGAAAAACGGGCGATCGATGAGATGCACCATGCCGAAGGGCTGATCGCGCGGATCATCTTCTTCGAGGGGATGCCAATCGTCTCCAAACTGAACCCGATCACGATCGGCAAGATGGTGCCGGAGATGATCCGCAACGACAACGACGCGGAGGTCTCCGCCATCGCCGCTTACAATGCCGGCATCCGAGTGGCGGTGGGGGCAGGAGACGAGGCGAGCGCCGACCTGCTGCGCAAGGTCCTTCACGACGAGGAACGGCATTTGGACTGGGGCGAGGCTCAGCTCGACCAGATCCAGCAGATGGGGCTCGAGAACTACCTCTCCGAGCAGACGGAAGAGGAAGATTGAGGTCCTCTCCACGGGCTCGCGCAGGACAGGTGAGAAACCTCCAAAGGGACGACTGAGCGGCGGCGAGCACGCTTTTCAGCCGTGGATAGCGGGAGGCCGGGGTCCACTCGGGAGGGTGGCCCGGCCTCCCTGCGTGGACGGCGCCGGCCTCGCAGGTGAGAGGAACAGGGCTCAGCCCCGGGGTTCCGACGCACGGCCTGCGGGGGCCGTCGTGAGAGCGGCGGCGTACGCCGCCGCTCCAAGGACAAGCGCGGCCGTGTGACCCCAATCAAGGGCAACAAGCGCGGTCAGAACTCCGCTGACGCCCGACACCGCGCCGTTGACCGCCCAGGCCCAGGGGATCAGGCCTGGGCGGTCCTGTTCCAGCCGCCGCAGACCCGCGGCGTAGGGGATTCCCATCAAGAGGCCTGCCGGGGCAACTAGGGCGGAGGCAATCCCAAGACGGTAGACGAAAGGAAGAGGCAAAGCCGCCCGGGTGACGGCAGGCAGGACGAGAGCCGTCAGGCCGATGCAGATGACCAAGGCGCCCAGCGCGGGGCGCAGCGACATCCTCGGCGAGAGAAGGCTGCCTGCGCCCGAGGCGAGCAAGAGGGAGAAAAGCACCGTGGCCAGAGACAGGGAGGGGCGGTCGAGGAGGAGAGTGAGACGCTGGATCAGCGGGATCTCCACGAGCAAGTAGCCGGCGCCGAGGCAGGCGAAGAAGAGGAGCGGTCGCGCCGGGCGGGCGGTCGATGGGGAGGCGGGTCCTCGTCGGCGCCGCAGGAGAGCCAGGGGCAAGAGGATGAAGGGAATTGCCAGGGCCAGCATCAAGGCCGTGAGGGCGAGGAGCACCAGATAGCCGCTCCCGCCGAAGGGCTGCCAGGTCTGTCCGAGCCGAGCGAGAACGCCCGGGGTTTGGCGCCAACGGAAGAAGTGAAAGAAGAACGGTCTATCGTCAGTAGTGGGCTCGAGATTGAAATCGTAGTTCGCGATTGTCGCAGAAGGATTGCGTAAGAGAGCCGTGTACAGAGCGTGGTACTCGTCAGTGGGGATGCGGTTGTATCGGTTGAGCTCCTCCGGCCGGATGCCCGGCAAGACGATCGGGTCGTAGCCGTTGGTCTCGAGGAAGAGCCGGGCGGCGGAGAGGTCTTCCGGAGAGAGGGCCTCGGGGGAGGCGACGATGGTGGCCGTGCGCATGCTGCGGAAGGCCAGGACATGGGCGTAGGGGTCGGCGACGCCGATTTCGCGCAGCGCGGCGAGCACGGTGGCGAAGACACGGGCGTCCTCGCTGGGCGGGGTTTGCAGCCAGCGCGTGATGGTGAGGATCCCTCCCGGGCGCAGGTGAAGGAGGCCGTCAATGACGGCCTCGCGGGTGAGCAGGTAGTCTTCGGTCAGGCTGAAGGCCCCGGAGGTGACAGGCCGATATCCGTCGCTGAGGGCCCAATGGACGATGTCGTAGCGCCGGCCTCCGGTGCGCAGCGCGGCGCGGCTGGAGCGAGGGACCAGCGTCAGGCGAGGGTCCCCGATCAGATCCAGGCTGAACGCGCGGTATTCGCTCTGGAGGGCGGAGATCACAAGCGGATCGTCGCCGGGGAACCAGATGTGGCCTGCGCCCGCGGCGAGGGCGAGAAGTGCATCCAGGCCTGAGCCGGGATCGAGAATCAGGGACTCGGCTCCCGGGCGAAGGCGATAGGCGATCGTCGACGGCATGTGCTCGGCGATCTGTGCGGCCGCCGGATCGTCGGGGCTGAGAGGGGTGATCGGCCAGGGCCCGTCGCCGTCAAGGAAAAGAGCGACTTGCTCGGGGAGGGCGGCTCCTGCGTTGAGGCTTAGGCCGGGAAACGCGCGCACGCCGGCGTCTTCGAGGACGTCGAGCCGGGAGGCGGCGCTGTAGAGGGTGAGCGTTCGGCGGGCGTCCGGCGCCAGGCCGGCCACCACCAGGGGTTTGTAGGGGGAAAGGCGGAGCGTGAGGAACGAGGGCAGGCGCAACGCCAGCGCGATGGCGATGAGCGCGGCGAGGAGGTGGATGAGGCGAACCACGCGCCGCGTCGCGAGGGCCGCGGCGCCGGCAAGAGCGAGCGCTGCCGCCAGGAAGACAAGGCCCTCGGGAGGGATCCACGCGAGGGCGAGCATGGCGGCCAGGCTTCCGAAGGAAGCGCCGATGAGGCTGGCGGCATAGGGCCTGTGGGCCTGCGGGCCGGCTGAGGCCAGGCAGGCGCCGCCAACCCAACCGGCGAAGAGAAAGGGCGTGCCCGCAGCAAGGAAGTAGAACCCCAGGAGTAGCACCTGCCGCCCGTCCCAGGCCAGGCTGTAAGAGTCGAAGGGGAGAAAGTTGAGAATGAGATAGGCCACAAGGACGGACGCGGCCAGCCCGCCGGCGAGCGCGGGCAGGGAGGGCGCCCGCGAGCGCGCGGCGAGCAGGATGCCGCTGGCAGCGCTGCCCATCATGGCCAGGCTGACGACGACAAAAGCGAAATGATGAAACTGCTGGATCGCGAAGAGCCGCGAGAGCCCGATCTCGAAAACAAGCGCCGCCGCCGACACCAGGGCGAGGCCGAGGCTTGAGGAATGACATCTCATGGCGCCCGCTCCGGCGGGCAATGGGATTCTAGCAGGTTGGTTGTCGCGGGTGGCCACCTCTGAGAGCATGCGCCCGGGCAAGCATTCTGTCCCTCGATTTGTGGGAGGGTAGCGGCGTGGAATCCACTGCAACACTGAGAGGCTGTGAATGAATCGGGACGAGGACATACGCAAGCATCCTTCTCGTCCATGTGCACGGCTTCAGCGCCCCGGATGTCTTGTACTTTTCCGCCTCACCCCGTTCGGCCCGGACGGGGGGCGACACCTGCCCCGAACGCAGGTGCGGGGGACGGCCCCCCAACCCCCTCTCCGCTTGTCAGGATTCCTCCTGCGCGTGCTGCGAAAGCGGAGAGGGGGAAGAGGTTCTAAGGAGGCAGGGGGCGGCACAGCCGCCCCCTGCCTCCTTAGGTCAATCTCCCCTCCCCCGGCACGTGCCCCTCGGATTGTTGA
>DATEAV010000161.1:0-2339 GCA_035288185.1 Anaerolineales bacterium
ACGATCCGCCCGCCCCACGAGGTCTCGGCGCTGGCGATCCAGGGTGACGCGGTTTGGGCGGGAGGCGACGAGGGTGTCTTCCTGATCGACCGGGTGAGCGGGGAGTTGCGCGGCGCCCTGCCGCACGACCCGCCCTTTCGACAGGTCCGCGCCCTTCTGGTGGACCGGCAGGGAAGGCTTTGGATCGGGTCGCAAATGGGATTGTGGCGATACGATGGGCAGGAATGGGAGGCCTACTCCATCGAGGACGGCCTTCCCGACGTGCGGGTCAATGCGCTCATGGTAGATGAGGCAGGCCACATCTGGGTGGGGACCTGGGGCGGGGCTGCCGTCTGGGACGGGGGCCGCTGGGGGCTCGTGACCACCGCCGACGGCCTCCTCGACAACATGGTCAACGTCATGCTGGAAGACCGACAGGGCTGCTTGTGGTTCGGGTCGTACGTGGCCCCGCGCGGCGGCTTGAGCGTGCTTTGTGGCGACAGCTGGCAGCACTTCACCACCGGACAGGGGCTGCCGCACAACAACATCACCAGCCTGCTCGAGGATTCCGCAGACCGGATATGGGTGGGCACCGGGCTGCTCGACCGGGGCGGCGCGGCGACGTTCCTCCGGGGCCCGGGAGGCTGGCGCCTGGAGCGGACCTGGGGGCCCGTAGACGGGCTTGCCGGCGAAAAGGTGCGTTCCCTCTTCGAGGATGAGGCCGGTTTCCTGTGGATCGGATCTGAGTATGATGGAGTGGCTCTCTTTCAAGCTCGCGTTCAACGTGTTCTGGCGGAAGCGGATGGGCTGGCCGATCCCGAGGTGAAGGTGATCATGCAGGATGAAGACGGTGGCCTGTGGTTGGGGACGAGGGATGGCTTGAGTCGCATTACCGCCCAAGGGTTGGCAGAACTCTACCAACACCTTGGGACCGACTGAGGGAGGGACATGACCGCAATCCCGGTTTCACCCCCCGAATCGATCAGCGCCCGGCCGCGGCCGCCGCTGGCCCCGCGGCGCGGGAAGCCGGAGCAGGCGCCGCAAACATTGGCCCAGCTCTTCGCCCTGGTCGTGCGCAGCACAATGAAGTCGTGGCTGTGGCGGATCCCGCTGGCGCTTGTTGGTTCGTTCGCCGTGTGGTTGTTGCACACCTTTCTCTTGGTCGTGGCCAACGATGGTTTCAACGCCGGTAACAACTGGTTTCTCGACATGATCCTCGCCCTTCAGGGGCGGATGGCTTCGGGAACGATCTTCTGGACGCTCTTCGGCGGGCTGCTGAGTGGCGCCGGGATGCGCTTCCTGAAGGGTCCGGCGAAGTTCGTCCGGGATTTGATGGAATCGCCCACGTTCATTCGGTCTTGTTTCGCTGGAGCCGGGCCGGGGAGCTTCCCTCTGGGCCTGCTGGCCGCCGGCGGGGCAGGGGCGCTCCTGGCAAGCGCAATTCTGGCCAACCGCCTTGCCAGCCTATTGCTGGCCTTGACGGTGTTCTTCGTACTGGCCTGGCGCCTGGAGGATTTCTGGGTCCTGGTGGCTCGGCTGGCGTGGACCGACGCCCAGCGAGTGCTCAACCGCCAGCGAGCTCCGCGTCCACTCAATCTGGGTTGGGCAGGCCTGACCGTCCTGGGGGCCTCCCTGGGCTTTCTCGTCGGGATGATCCTGCCCTGGCAGCTCTACTGCGGCGGCGCTGCGTTTCTCGTCCTGGCCGCGTTGAGCGTCGCCCTCATCGTATCCTCGCTCTCGCGCGCGAAGGGCGCCAGAGCCGCTTCCGTCTTGCTCTTGGTGATCTTGTACTCGGCCTTCGCGGTGACGGGCGCCTCCGCCGACGACGGCGGATGGTCGGAGGCCGGCGGGAGCTTCGCGGCGTGGATCGCCAGCGAGGGAGCCATCCGGGCTGTGGCGATGGGTTTCCCGGCGGCGACGGGCATGTTCCTCGGGCTGCTGGCCGGAGGACTCTCGGGCGTCGCGGGCGGCCTCACCGCCGTTCCTTCCGTCCCCGTGCCCCCGCCGCCGGCGGGCCCGCCCGGCTTCCAGGTAAACGACCAAGGTCAGGTCTGGTATCAACCGCCGTGGGACGAAGGCGGCCCCGGCTGGGTGGATCGGGCCGAGTTCGACGTGATCCAACGCCGGCAGGCTGAGGGCATGGTCTGGAACAATACCTACGGCTGGCTGCCGCCGGACGAGCTGGCACAGCGCCGGGCGGACGTTGACCGTTGGAGGGAGGCCTCCAAGGGGCCTGGGATCATCAGCAAGGAGATCGAGCGCGATCGGGCGGAGAGAGCGCTCCGGCTCGAGCAGGCCCGCAGGAGCATGCCACCGGAGACGCTGGGGGCCGAGCCCGCAAAGAAGGTGGAGAAAGAGGA
>DATEAV010000162.1:0-7496 GCA_035288185.1 Anaerolineales bacterium
GAGCGCGCGTCCTGGTGAGCGGGCGAGAGATGGCCATGTTCGCCTCGTATGGGTATCTGGGCCTCCTGGGCCACCCCCGCATCAACGCCGCGGCCCGCGAAGCGATCGATCGGTTTGGCACGGGCACGCACGGAGTGCGGATGCTGGCCGGCTCACTCACCCTCCACCGCGAGCTCGAAGAGAATATCGCCGAGTTCAAGGGGACCCAGGACGCCATCACCTATTCCTCGGGCTATGCCACCAACCTCACGGTGGTCTCGACGCTGGTCGGCCGGCGGGACTACGTCTTCGGCGACAAACTGAATCACGCTAGCATTGTGGATGGATGCCTGCTCTCGGGGGCGCGCTTCGTGCGCTTCCGCCACAACGACCCGGACGATCTCGAATCCCGCCTGGCCAGCGCCCCGGCGGAGGCGGCCCGCCTGGTGGTGGCCGACGCCGTCTTCAGCATGGACGGCGACATCATCAACCTGCCTCGGATGGTGGACGTCTGCCGGCGGCATCACGCCTGGCTGATGATCGACGAGGCGCACGCCTTGGGCGTTCTGGGAGCGACGGGCCGAGGCATCGAGGAGCACTTCAACCTCGCGGGAGCGATTGACATCAAGATGGGGACTCTCAGCAAGACGATCCCCAGCGTGGGCGGCTACATCGCCGGGTCCTCCGAATTGGTCGAGTTCCTGCGCCATCAGTCGCGAGCCTACCTCTTCTCCGCCGCGCTGCCTCCGGCTCAGACGGCGGCCGCACTCGAGGCCTTCCGTGTGATCCGCGAGGAGCCCTGGCGCCTCGACCTTCTCCGGCGCAACACCTCACTCTTCCTGACGGGCTTGAAATCGAGAGGGCTCAACACGATGCTGAGCGAAACGGCCATCGTGCCCGTGCTCTGCGGAAGCGATGAGCGGGCCTTTCAGATCACCCGAGAGGCCCATCACGAAGACGTCTTCGTCTTGCCCGTCGTCTCCCCGGCCGTTCCGGAGGGGATGGCCCGGCTGCGCGCGACTGTGACGGCCGCCCATGATCCGGCAGAGATTCAAAACGCGGTCGACGTGCTCGAGCGCGCCGCGCGGAAGGTCGGCGTGCTCTAGGCGCCGGCCAGCGTGAGCTTCTCACCCCAGGCAGGCCTGTGAGCGAAATCCGCCTCAAACCGGGCCGGGAGCGCTCGCTCCGGCTGAGACATCCGTGGATCTTCTCCGGCGCGGTGAGCGATGTGCGCGGAGATCCCGCCCCCGGCGAGACGGTGGAAGTGTTATCGGCCGAAGGAGAGTGGCTGGCTCGTGCAGCCTTTTCGCCCCGGTCACAAATCCTCGGCCGAGTCTGGACGTGGGAATCGGGGGAAGAAGTGGGGGAGGATTTCTTCGCCCGCCGATTGGGCCGAGCGATTGAGGCGCGTCGATCGCTGTTTCGTGGGCAGGAGACGGATGCCTATCGGGAGGTGCACGCCGAATCGGACGGCATCCCCGGGCTGATCCTGGATCGCTACGGCGACGTTCGGGTGGCGCAGTTCCTTTCCGCCGGGGCTGAACGCTGGCGGGACACGATCCTCGGCTCCCTGGCCGGACGGGCCGATTGCGGCGCGATCTACGAGCGCTCCGACGCCGACGTCCGTTCTCTCGAGGGCCTGGGACCGCGGGCCGGGCCAGTCTGGGGAGACCTACCCGACACGCGCCTACTCATTCGAGAGAACGACCTTCGCTTTCACGTCGACATTGCCCACGGCCACAAGACCGGCTTCTACCTCGACCAGCGGGACAATCGGGCGATCTTCCGCTCGTCCCTCCACGGCGGGGAAGTGCTGAACTGCTTTGCCTACACCGGCGCGTTCACGGTTGCCTCGCTGGCGGCAGGCTCGACTCACGTGCTCTCGATTGACTCCTCCGAGTCTGCGCTCCGCCTGGGCGAGGAGAACGTCGCTCTCAACGGGCTCCCGCCAGAGGGCTGCGAGTGGGTGGCCGGCGACGCCTTCACGGAGCTCCGCCTGCTTCGAGACCGCGCCCGCACGTTCGATGCGGTCGTCCTCGATCCACCGCGGTTCGCTGCCACGGCCTCGCAGGCGCAGAGGGCCTCCCGGGGTTACAAAGACATCAATTTGCTGGCCTTCAAACTGCTCCGGCCTGGAGGATTGCTCTTCACCTTCTCCTGCTCGGGAGGGGTGAGCCCCGAGCTCTTTCAGAAGATTGTCGCCGGCGCGGCCTTGGACGCCCGGGTCGATGCGGCCATTGTGAACTGGCTGGGGCAGCCGGCCGATCATCCCGTCTCCCTGACCTTCCCGGAGGGCCGCTACTTGAAAGGCCTGGTCTGCCGGGTTGCAGGTTGATCGGTTGTCGCGCGCACTCAAGGCCCGCCCTTCGACTGCGGCCGCAGGATGCGGCTTTGAGGCTGTGAATGAATGGGACGAGGCCATGTGCTAGCATCCCTCGCATCCATGGGCAATGCTGCGGTGCCCCCGAAAGCCCTGCACTCTTCCGCCTCACCCCGTTCGGGCCGCGAGACCCGGCCCGCCGGGGCGAGACGGCCCCCCAGCCCCCTCTCCGCTTGTCACGCTTCCTGCTACGCGTTGTGCGAGAGCGGAGATGGGGAAGAGGTTCTAAGGAGGCAGGGGGCGGCGCAGCCGCCCCCTGCCTCCTTAGGTCAACCTCCCCTCCCCCGGCAAGTCCCCCCCAGAAGTTGAATTCGAGCAACTGCCGGGGGAGGGGTCGGGGGTGGGGGCAATTCATGACGGCCGAGCGCAAGGAAGGGCCTGATGAGTGTATCCGGGATTGTTTCACACGCTCTTTGCTGGCGGGGTTGAGAGCCGGCCTCCGTTCAGGGCGGTGGCCGAAGCGTGAAGCTTGATGTGACGCGGTTAAGAGGCGGCCTCCGCTCAGGGCGCGATCGCGCCAAGCAACATGTGCACATCGCCCCCTGAACGGAGCGAGGGGCCGAGCGTAGCGGCGGCCCCGAGCGCAGTTGAAGGGGGTGGAGGCGAGAGCCTTCCACGCCGTTTGACCGCGGCTGCAAGAAGCGTGATCGGTACCTCGGTGATCGGTGATGGGGGGATCTCCCCCAAGAACGAAGGGGAATTGCCTCCGCGCCCTTCGACTGCGGCCGCAGGAGCACCTTTGCTGGCGGGGTTGAGAGGCGGCCTCCGCTCAGGGCGATGGCCGAAGCGTGAAGCTTGGGGTGACGCGGTCAAGAGGCGCCCTCCGCTCAGGGCGCTGCTAGGTCAGCCTGAGGTGGGGCCCGGTCTGCGAAGGCTCACGTGTCCCGAGGGCTCGTCAGGAGATTGAACCTCTATGCCTCCTGGTTATCGTCCTGCGGGTGGGGTATAATCCCCGCAGACCCGCCTTCGGGCGGAAGTGGAATGGTTGGAGGGTCGAGTGAATTCTGCGCGCGGGCGCAACACGCTGGTTCTGTTCGCCCTGCTCTTGATTATCGGCATCCTGATTTTCCGCTTCAACGCTGGCACGGCCCAACCCCGGCGGATCACGATCAACGAGGTGGCCGAGGCCGTCCGGGCCGGTGAAGTGGCGCGGATCGTCGTCGATGAAAACGACCTCCAGGTCGTCTTCCGCGACGGGCAGGAAGCCGTCTCCCGCAAGGAAGTCGGCGGAACGGCCATCGAGCAGCTTCTGGCCCTGGGGGTGACCTCCGAGCAGCTTTCGTCCGATCAGATCGAATGGGACGTGCGTGAGCCCAGCGACTGGAGCGCCGTCCTTTCTCTGATCACCTACATCCTTCCAGCGCTCGTCATCGGCGGCCTGATCCTGTTCATGATGCGTCAGGCCCAGGGGACCAACAATCAGGCCCTCTCATTCGGCAAGAGCCGGGCTCGGATGTTTACCGGCGACCAGCCGACGGTGACGTTCGACGACGTTGCCGGGGTGGAGGAGGCCAAGGAGGAGCTCCAGGAGGTTGTCGAGTTCCTCAAGGAGCCGGAGAAGTTCATCGCCCTCGGGGCGCGGATCCCCAAGGGCGTCTTGCTCATCGGGACACCGGGGACGGGCAAGACGCTTCTAGCCAAGGCGGTCTCCGGCGAGGCCGGAGTACCTTTCTTCTCGATTTCGGGCTCCGAGTTCGTCGAGATGTTTGTCGGCGTCGGGGCGAGCCGGGTGCGCGATCTCTTCGAGCAGGCCAAGCGGCATTCCCCGTGCATCGTGTTTGTCGACGAAATCGACGCCGTCGGGCGGCAGCGCGGGGCGGGCCTGGGAGGCAGCCACGACGAGCGTGAGCAGACCCTCAATCAGATGCTCGTCGAGATGGACGGCTTCGACACCGACACGAATGTGATCATCATGGCCGCCACCAACCGGCCGGACGTCCTCGATCCGGCCCTGCTTCGGCCGGGGCGATTCGACCGCCGGGTGGTGCTCGATCGGCCGGACATGCGTGGGCGCGAGGCGATCCTCAAGGTCCACGTGAAGGGTAAGCCGCTCGAGCCCGACTCCGACCTGATGGTGATCGCCAAGGCCACGCCCGGCTTCGTGGGCGCCGACCTGGAAAACCTGGTGAACGAGGCGGCGATCCTCGCCGCCCGCCGCAACAAGCGCTCGATCGGGATGTCCGAGTTCCAGGAGGCGATCGAGCGGGTGATCGCCGGCCCCGAGCGCAAGAGCCGACTGATCACCAGCGAAGAGAAGCGGATTGTGGCCTACCACGAGGCCGGCCACGCCGTCGTAGGTCACGTCATCCCGGAGGCCGATCCCGTCCACAAGGTGAGCATCATCGCCCGCGGTCTCTTGGGTGGCTTCACCATGGCCCTCCCGGAGGACGACCGCACTCTCGTCTCCCGCAGCAAGCTCAAGGCCGATATGGCCTTCATGCTCGGCGGCCGGGCGTCGGAAGAGCTCATCTTCAACGACATCACCACCGGCGCCTCGAACGATCTCGAACGCGTCACCAAACTGGCGCGGGCCATGATCACGCGGCTGGGAATGAGTCAGAGCATGGGGCCGATGGTCTATGGCCACAAAGAAGAGCTGATCTTCCTCGGGCGCGAGATCTCCGAGCAGCGGGACTACTCGGAGAGCGTGGCCAAGGAAATCGACGACGAGGTGCGGCGCCTGGTGGCCGAATCGTACGATCGGGCTTTGGAGCTGCTCAAGCGCTATCGCCAGCAGCTGAACGCGATTGCAGAGCGTTTGATCGAGGTCGAAACGATCGACCACACTGAGTTTGCCAAGATCTTCGGCGACGCGGCGCCGGCCAAGTCCGGAGCAACGCCGCGGCCGATGAGCGTGAGCGCGAACTGAGTTCATCCAACTCGGAAACCGCAGCCGGGCCCGACTCGTTGAGAGCGCGCCCACACACCGTGGGCCAAGGCTTGCGCCCACGGTGGGGCGGGAGCCTCTGGGCACTCGGCCTCCCGTCTGCCTTGGAAGATTGCACTCCTGAGCTGCCAGCGCCGGATCGCCGGGCTGGCAGCCGGCTTGTGAGGCCTGATCTAAGACCTTGAGAAACCTGCGCGAGTGGGTGCTCGGGGAGCCGATGCCGACGCGCCGGCTGGCCGCGGAGCAGCTCAACAAGATCCGCGCTCTGGCCGCATTCTCGCCCGACGCCCTCTCCTCCATCGCCTACGCCAATCAGGAGATCTACCTGGGGCTCGTCGTTGCAGGGGCGGCGGGCCTCGCCTACTCCTGGCCGATCGCGCTGGCGATCGTCGGGCTGCTGGCCGTCCTTGCACTCTCCTACGCGCAGACGATCCCCGCCTATCCATCCGGCGGGGGCTCGTACACCGTCGCAAGAGAGAATCTGGGGTCCACGCTGGGGCTGATCGCCGCCGCGGCGCTCTTGATCGACTACACCCTCACGGCCGCGGTGAGCCTCACGGCCGGGGTCGCAGCAATCGCATCCGCCTTCCCCGAGCTCTGGCCCCACCGCGTGACCCTCTCGCTGGTGCTGCTCGTGGTCATCGCCCTGGCCAATCTGCGAGGGCTTCGCGAGTCGGGGACGCTGATGGCGATCCCCGTCTACTTCTTCCTCATCTCCTACCTGGGGATGCTGGCGGTGGGGGCGGTCCGGGCTATGCTTGAGGGCCCGAGCTCGCTGGCCGCCGCGGCGCCGCCGCCGACCGCGCCTCTCACCACCTTCCTCCTGATGCACACCTTCGCCTCGGGCTGCACGGCCCTCACCGGCGTCGAGGCGATCAGCAATGGAGTCCCGGCGTTTCGCGAGCCGCAAATCAAGAATGCCGTGCGGACGTTGGGGGTGATGGCGGTCTTGATGGGCCTACTGTTCGTGGCGAGCATCGGGCTCACCCAGTATTTTGCCGCCATCGCAGGCCCGCAGGAGACGATTCTCTCGGCGCTGGCACGGAGAATCGTGGGGCACGGCGCCGCCTATATCGCCGTGCAGGCGGGCACCCTGGCCGTCCTGGCCGTGGCGGCCAACACAAGCTTCGCTGGCTTCCCACGCCTGGCTTCCGTGTTGGCGCGGGACCGATATCTCCCGCATCAATTCGCCCACCTGGGCGATCGCCTCGTGTATTCCAACGGCATGGGGGTATTGGCCGCACTTACAGGCGTGCTGATCGTCATCTTTAGCGGGGACAGCCACGCCTTGATCCCGCTCTTTGCCGTCGGGGTCTTCCTAGCGTTCACCCTTTCTCAGGCAGGGATGGTCGTCCACTGGATTCGGGCGCGCGGGCCGGGGTGGCGCACAAAGGCGACGATCAACGGCCTCGGGGCTCTAACCACTGCGACCGCACTTCTCATCATCGGCGTGAGCAAGTTCCTCGAGGGCGCCTGGATCGTCATGCTGCTGATCCCCGTGATGATGCTCGGCTTCCACGCCGTGCGGAACCACTACAGGGAGGTGGCGCGAGAGCTCACCCTCAAGGGGCTGCCGCCGTCGCTCAAGCCCATGCCGCAGCCCCGGGTGGTGTTGCCGGTCTCCGGAGTACACCGCGGCGTAGTGGAGGCGCTCCGCTACGCTCGCTCCATCTCCGATCGGGTGACCGCCGTCTATGTCGAGACGCAACCGGGCGATGCAGACCGGATTCGCCGTGAGTGGGAGTCGTGGGGGCAGGGGGTGCCGCTGGTCGTGGTGCAGTCGCCCTACCGCTCGATCATCGGGCCGTTCCTCGACTTCCTCGACGAGACCGACCGCGAGCACAACGACGGCACGCTGGCCACCGTGATCATGCCCGAGTTCGTCCCCGCCCGCTGGTGGCAGAACCTGCTGCACAACCAGACGGCCTGGCTGCTGCGGCTGGCGCTCACCTTCCGCCGCCACCGCCAGGGCCAGGTGCGGGCGATCGTCGACGTGCCGTATCACTTGCGGGAGTAGGCACGGTTCTTGAAAAGGATATGTCCAAGCTTCGCGGAAGGGAGCCCCCGAGGCAACAAACGAGGCGTCATGATATCGAAGTCTCCATCGATGACGTCGTAGGGGCGGCCACCTGCGCAGGACCGCAGGTACTGCGTCGCGAGCCGCCCCTACGTTTCAGGGGCGGGTGGAGACACGACAGGCATGGATCGCGAGAACTTCTCGGCGACACGGCACCGGGGGCGGGGCGGCGG
>DATEAV010000163.1:0-2070 GCA_035288185.1 Anaerolineales bacterium
GTTCAGCCGGTGTCGGCGAAAGAGACTGTGGCCGAGAGCATCCGTGTCGGCTATCCCAAGAGCCTGGGCTGGCGCGCCGTCCGGGACATCCGGACATCGGGAGGCACTGCGGTCGCGCTGGAGGAGGCGGAGATCATTGAGGCGCGGGAGCTCCTGGCCCGGCATGCCGGGATCTACGCGGAACCGGCCGGCGCGATCTCGTTGGCGGCCGCCGCGAGACTTCGCCAAGAAGGGATCATCAACTCTAACGACCTTACGATCTGCATGATCACCGGCCACGGTCTGAAACAACCGGAGCCTCAGGGGGTCCCTTCACGCTTGTCTTCACCCATCGAACCCACCTTGAATTCGCTTCGGAGACGGCTGGAACAGGAGCAGCCCAATGCCCGTTGACACGCCAGGGCCCGTCATCCTGGTCCACGGCGGCGCAGGGAAGGCGGCACCTGATCTGATTGAGCTGCGACGGGCCGGGATCCAAAGGGCGACGCTGGCCGCATGGCACGTGCTGAGCCGAGGTGGCTCGGCGGTGGAAGCGGTCGAGCAGGCGATCAGAGTGCTCGAAGACGACCCGGCCTTCAACGCCGGACGAGGGGCCTGCCTGAACCGAGATGGCGAGGTAGAACTCGATGCCTCCATCATGGACGGTCGGAGTCTCGCGGCGGGCGCGGTCGGCGCGGTAGAGCGGATCGCCAATCCTGTAACCCTCGCGCGCGCGGTGATGGAGGCCGGCCGACATATCTTATTGGTGGGAAAGGGAGCGAGGCGCTTCGCGGCAGAGGCGGGGATCGAAGAGTGCGCCCCCGAGGCCCTGATCGCGGAGCGGCAGCGCGCTCGTTGGGCCGCCTCACAGAGGGAGAAGGCCGAGGCCCCGGGTACGGTCGGGGCGGTCGCCCGTGATCGGGAAGGGCACTTGGCAGCCGCCACCTCGACGGGGGGGCTACCATTCAAGGCCCCAGGCCGAGTGGGCGATTCGGCGCTGATCGGCTGCGGAACCTATGCGGACGATCGACTCGGGGCGGCCTCCTGTACCGGAGACGGCGAGGCGATCATCAAGCTCGTACTTGCAAAGTCCGCCCTGGATCTCCTGCAGACAGGCAAGGAGCCGATGGGGGCGGCGAAGCATGCCGTCGAACTGTTAACGGCCCGGACCGGGGCCGATGCCGGGATCATCCTTCTTGATCCTCGCGGTCGCATCGGCCATGCGAGGAACACCGCACAGATGACGTGTGCATTCATCCAGGGCGATGACGCCGCGCTACAGATCATCGACTGACCCGCGTGGACGCCTAAGGGGTCCGAATGCCTAATCAGAGAGAGGAACTACCGTCCGCCCTGTCGAGTGGGAGCCCGCCCGGCGTTTCCCGCGCCTTTTTCTACGGCAGCCTGCTTCTTCTCCTCTACCTGACCTATCTCGTCGTCGTTCCGTTTGCGTCTCCGATCCTCTGGGCGGCGGTCTTGGTCGTGATCTTCTACCCGGCCTATCAGCGCCTCCTCCGGCTATTCAGGGGGAGGTCCGGTCTCGCAGCCTCCCTGTTTACCACGGCGGTGATTCTCGCGGTGATCATCCCAGCCTTCTTCCTCGCGTGGGTCCTGGCGCGCGAGGCGGCACTCCTCTATCAGGTGGTGGAGCGCTTCTATCAGCAACAGGGGCTGGAGGGGATCGCGACACACCCGGCGGTCACCGCCGGGCGGGCCCTTTGGGAGCGGGTGAGCCTGCCCTTCAAGCGCTTGGGCTTCGACCTGAATGGGGTGCTGTTGGCCGCCATCAACGCAGTGAGCAGTTTCATTGTGGACAACCTGAAAGGGATCGCCAAAAACCTCTTAAGCTTCACCATCAACTTCCTGCTCACCATATTCACCCTCTTTTTCCTGCTCAGGGATGGCGACGCGATCGTCCGCGGCCTCCAGGCCCTCTTGCCGCTCGAACGAAAGCACACCGAAGCACTCTTCGCCCGGCTCTATACCGCTGTCTCGACCGTTGTCCACGGAACCCTCCTGACGGCCCTCGCGCAGGGCGCACTCGGAGGGTTGGGGTACTGGTTCTTCGGCGTCCCGTTCCCGGTCTTTCTC
>DATEAV010000164.1:0-8104 GCA_035288185.1 Anaerolineales bacterium
CACGAGGTGTGCGGTGAGGTCGTCGATCGCGGGGCGATGGTCACCACTCCGGCGGTCGGCGATTTCGTTTCCCTTGAGTCGCATGTGGTCTGCAACTCCTGCTCCTACTGTCGCACCGGGCTCGGCCACATCTGCGTCAACACACGCCTGATCGGCGTCGACCGGGACGGCGCATTCGCCGAGTACATCTCGATCCCGGCTCAGAATGCTTGGCCCAACCCGCCGGAGCTCCCCCTCGAGATCGCCGTCCTTCAAGAGAACTTCGGCAACGCCGTCCACACCGCCTTCGCCGCCGACCTTCGGGCCAAGAAAGTTCTGGTCACCGGGTGCGGCCCCGTTGGCCTGATGACGATTGCCGTCGCCCGCGCCATTGGCGCCCGCTCCGTGTACGCCACCGACATCAGCCCCTACCGCGTCGAATTCGCCCGGCGGATGGGGGCCGATCTGGCTCTCCACGCCCTGGAAGACCCCGTCATCGAAGCCGTCCTCGACGCCACCGACGGCGAGGGCGTGGACGTGCTCCTGGAGATGTCGGGCTCGCCGTCGGCTATCGACCAGGGGTTTCACCTGCTCAAGCCGGGCGGCGACGCCGCCCTCCTGGGTGTGGCGCCTGCCCCCTTCGAAATCGACTGGAACCGCCACATCGTCTTCAAGGCCGCCCGCGTCGTGGGGATCTACGGCCGCCGCCTATGGCAGACCTGGTACCAAGCGCGCGGTCTGATCCGATCCGGCGCCGTGGACCTCTCTCCCATGGTCACCCACCGCTTTTCCCTCAGCGAATATGATCGCGCCTTCGAGGTGATGGCCTCGGGGGAATCCGGCAAGGTGATGCTCACCCCTTAGCTCCCAAGGAGGTCGAGGGGATGATGATCCGACGGTCGCCGCTCCGCTTTCTCCCGCTGATCCTGATTCCCACGCTCGCCTGCAGCGCCGGAGACCTCTTGGGCGCCGCCTCCGAACCCCCCACCGCGCCGGGCACAGCCGCCCTTGGTACGGTTGGGGAGGGATCCGAAACGGAGGGGGGCGAAGGCCAGCCCACGGAGGGCCCACTCCGCTTGGAGCCGCCCGCCACGCCCACGCCTTTCTATGTCACCTCCGAGGATGACCTGCGCTCCATCCTCGATCTGAGCCAGCCCGACTACTACGACTACTTCGACGCCCCCGACAACTGGCACACCTACGAAAGCGATGGGTTTGCCGCCTATCGCATGCAAGACGGCCATCTCGTCGGGATCGACGAGGAACCCGAGGAGCGCTATGTGTATTGGTCCTACACCTTCATGCAGTCCGGCAACACCTACGTCGAGGTGACTGCGACCAACGGCGACTGCGTCGGCAAGGACTCCGTAGGCCTCGTCATCCGAGTCGACGCCACCATCACCCCCAGCGGTTATGCCTACGAGATCTCCTGCGACGGATCGTGGCGCTTCCGCCGCTTCCACGGGAGCGAGACTCCGGCGGAAGTGGTCGGGTGGACTCCTTCGAACTCCATCCATACCGGCCTGGGCGCGGTCAACCGCCTGGGGCTGTGGGCCTACCAGGGCGAATTCGAATTGTTCGCCAATGGCTATTCCGTAGGGGAGGCGGCCGACCCCAACCTCGCCTACACCATCGGTTTCATCGCCCTCTATGTCCGCGCCTCCCAGACGTTCGATCTCACCGCCACTTTCGACGACCTGGCCTTCTGGCACATCCCCTTCCAGCCATGAATCGACTCGCCCGTTCCCTCCTCGCAGCAACCCTGGCGCTCCTCCCCGCGGCCTGCAACCGTTCGGCCGGCGGACAGCCTCCGGCCGAACTGGCCCTCACGTCGGTGGCCCTCACCCTCACCGCCGCGCCCACTATTCCTGCCGGCCTCACCCGCACCCCGCCTCCCAGTGCCACGGCCGTCCTGCCTCCATCGCCCACGATCACGCCCACCCCACCCGAGGGCTCCTCCCCCACTCCGCCCCCGGCTTCGCTGGCTCCCGGCGATCCGCGCGCCGACATCGATCTCGCCCGTCCCGACTACCGCGATGATTTCAGCAATGACCTCACCTGGGTGGGCCCGGATTTCGCCGGCACCAGCAACCGCGTCGAGGACGGGCGCCTCCTCGCCATCGATCACTATCCGGATGATTTCGTCTGGTGGAGCACGACCGTCCCCGACGCCGACAGCGGCAACCTCTATGCGGAGGTCACAGCCGAGGTCGGCGACTGCGCGGCGCGCGACTCCTACGGGATGGCCGTACGCGTCGCCGGCCCGGCGTTCAATAGCGGCTACACCGCCGAGTTCTCCTGCGACGGAGCCTATCGCATCCGACGATTCACGCTTGGCTCCGTACAGGCGCTGCTCGACTGGACCGCAGACACTTCGATATACGCCGGGCCCAACGCCGTCAACCGTCTGGGCGTTCTCGCCCGCGCGAACGACCTCTACGTCGTGGCCAACGGAACCGTCATCGGCCATCTGTCTGGGGCAGTCCTCGAGGTGGGTACGTTCGGCCTTTTCGCCAGCGCTACGGAGACGGCCGACCTCACGGTGACCTTCGACGACTTCGCGCTCTGGCTTCTGGACTCGTGAGGCCCGGCCGAGCCGCGCGCCGCCGCGCATTGGATGACCAGGCCGGTGAACTTGGCGCAGCTCTCCGCCCATAGGATGCGCCGCGCCCTGTTGCTCGCACTAGGGTTCTCATTCGGTCTCAGTCTCTACGCCTGCGGGACCATGGGCCAAACCCCTACTCCAAGCCCATCTCCACCCAGCGCCACTCCCTCGCCCACGGTGGGTTTTCCCACCCTCCCGCCGACACCGACGCTCACGCCTCCTCCCAGCTTCACGCCCACCCCCGACATCCACGCCATACTGGGGACCCGTCTCTTCCACGATGACTTTTCCGAAGACCAGGGCTGGGATCTTGGAAGCGATGCCCTTGGCGCCTCGAGCCTCGAAGCCGGCCGATTGGTCCTCGCTCTCCACCAGGCCAGCGCCTTCCGCTACGTGCTGGTTCCCGACGTAGCCGTCGGTGACTTCTATCTCGAGGTCATTCTCCGTACCGAGCTCTGCGGTCCAAATGACGAGTTTGGCGTGTTGGTTCGCTTCACCCCGGACGGCGAGTACTATCGGATTGGCCTCTACTGTGACGGCCGAGCCCGGGTGACTCGCGTCCTGCAGGACTCGTCGATCGCGCTGATCCTTCCGACGCCCTCGCCCGTCATTGTCCCCGGCGCTCCGGCCGAGAACGTCCTCGCCGTCCTGGCCGAAGGCGACACGTTCCGCATCTTCCTCAACGGCTTCGAAGCTTTCGTCGCTCGCGACCGCGCTCTCCCCTCTGGTCGCCTGGCGCTCTTCGGCCGTTCCAGCCGCTCCGCACAGCTGACCGTCTCCTTCGACGATCTCGACGTCTACTCGCTTCGCCCGACGCCAACTCCCTCGCTGCCTGCCAGCCCATGACCCGCTCCCGGCCTTTCCGCAACCGCCTGAACGACCTCGACCCCAAGGACTGGATCAAGTTCCAGAAGTCGTGGTTCGTCCACAACCCGCCGATCCGCCGCAAGGACGTCCTCCGCCACCCGGCGAAGTTCCCCGAGAGCCTGGCGCAGGAATTCATCGAGTTCTTCACCAAGCGCGGTCAGATCGTGCTCGACCCAATGGTCGGCACCGGCTCCACCCTGGTCGCCTGCCTGCGGGCCGGCCGTCATGGATTCGGCCTTGAGCTCAACCCGGCCTACGCCGAGATCGCCCGCCGGGTCGTCGCCGACGAGCAGGCCTCAATGGGCGAAGCTGCGGCTCCTCTCCAGGCCGAAGTCATCCAGGCGGATGCCGCTCATCTCGAAGACCTGGTCCTTCCCCCCATCGACTACGTGCTCACCTCACCTCCCTACTGGGACATGCTTCGAGCCCGTGGCGCCGAGACGCAGCGCCGCCGGGCAAGGCAATCGCTCGACGTCTTCTACTCGGACGATCCCGCCGATCTCGGCAATGTGAGCGACTACGACGAGTTCCTCGCTCGGCTCTGTGCCATCTACTCCGGGCTGCGCCGCCTCCTCCGCCCGGGCGCCTATCTCACGATCATCGTCAAGAACGTCAAGAAGGGCGGGCGAATCTACCCACTCGCCTGGGACCTCGGGCGCCACCTCGGCGAGATCTACACCCTCAAGGACGAGAAAGTCTGGTGCCAGGCGGACATCCGCCTGGCACCTTACGGCCTGGGGAATGCCTGGGTGAGCAACACCTTCCACCACTATTGCCTCCAGTTCCGCCACGAGCCATCTTCCGGCCCAGGATGACTTCCCCGCAAGACATCGCCCGCCTGCCCTACGACGAGAGCCTTTCGCTCGCGGGTGTGACGTATGTCCAGCACAACCTCGGCCGGATCCTCGGCGGTCGCGCGCCGCCCTCGGATTCCCACCTCCGGCGGATCGTGGCCTCCATCGCCGTCGACCTTGCACTGCGTCGCTGGTTCGATCGAGAGCGGATCCCCTACTCTCTGCTCGATGATGAGCCTTTCACGCGCCCGGAGTGGCCCCGCCTCTCCCTCGGAGGCCGGCGCTTGATCCTGGTAACCAGCCTGATCACCTCGCGGCGCGCCATCCAACGCATTCACCGCGATCCCCGCCGCGCCCTCGATGCTCCGGCCGCGGTGTCCGCCGACGACCTTGAGGCCGGCGGTCTCTCCGAGGGTGATCTCCTCACCTTCGCCCTCCTCCTCGGCCTCGAGACCCGCTCGCTCGCCGATCTCGAGAGGGCCCTGGCGGCCGGCCACCCCATCCACCTTATCGCATTTCCGCCGAGCCCGGCCTGGGCCCATCCCCCTCACGGGGGCGACCTCGGCTCCCTAGCCCTCTCCTCCAGTTCCGCCCGCCAGGAGATCGTGATCCACGGCGTCCTCCCCGGCCACGCTCCCTGGACCGCCTGCGTCGCACTCGACCCCTCCTCCGCGTTTCGCTCGCCCCCTCTTCATTCTGTTACGGCACTTCTATCGTCGGCGCTTCCCCAAGGGCCAATCGTCGCATCCGCCGAGTCCCGGCCTTCTCGCTGGGAGATCCACCCCAGAGATTGGCGAAACCTGTGGGTGTACGGGATCGAGATTCTTGTCCTTGGTTGGAAGACGGTGCACGAGTTCCGAACGGGCTCCGCCCCTCCGTCTCCATCGCGGCACGCCACCCTCGGCATCCGCCCGCCGCAAGGAAGCCGCCTGCTTGAGGCCCGCCGCCTGCGGCCGCTGGCCGCTCTAGCCGACCGCCTCCGCCAATCCTAGCGCCGCTCCTGCGCCGCGCGCCACCGTTGCGCCGTTTTCCGATCCCGGGTATGCTTCAAGCCCGCAGGTCCCCGATTCCTTCCTATGCCGGGAGCCATCATGTATCTGGCCATCGAGGGCGTGATCGGCGTTGGGAAGACCACCCTGGCGCGCCTTCTCCAGCCCACCTTCGGGGGCGAGCTCCTTCTTGAGGCATTCGAGGAGAATCCCTTCCTCTCCGACTTCTATGCCGACCGCAAGCGCTACGCTTTTCAGACCCAGATCTTCTTCTTGCTCAGCCGCTATCGCCAGCAGCGCGAGGCCGCGCCCGCGGCCATCTCCCGCGGCAACTTGATCGCCGACTATACCTTCGAGAAGGACGCTATCTTTGCCCGCCTCAACCTCGAAAGCGATGAGCTCGACACCTACTTCAAGCTTCACCAGGCTCTCGCCGAGCGCATTCCGCCGCCCGATCTCATCCTCTTCCTTCGCGTCGATACGCCGATCGCCATGCGGCGCATCGCCACGCGCGACCGAGCCTACGAACGCCTCATGGATCCGGCCTACATCGAGGATCTCAATCGCGCTTACGAGGCCTGGTACTCCAAGGCGCATTCGTCCCCGGTTCTCATCGTCGACACCAACTCCCTCGACTTCGTGTCACGCCCGGAGCACCTCGCCTTCATCACCAGCCGGGTCCGCGACGCCCTCGGAATTCCTCCTTATCAACCCGAGCTCCCCCTGACTGGAGGATCGCCGGGGTGAGAGTGACTCGCGCGAAGCTGATTGAATTGGCGAGGAGGGAGGTGGAAGGCCGCGCCTCCCTGGACGGCGGCCTGCTCTCCGCCTACCTGATCGGGACGGTCGCCTCCGGCGACCCGCTCCTCGGCGACGCTGCCGACATCGATCTCGTTCTGATTCACGACGGGGAGCCGGTGGCCGAACGCGAGGTGATGCCTCTCTCCGACTTGATCCATCTCGATATCCACCATCACCCGCGTCGCCTCTACGCCCAGCCGCCCCTGCTCCGCGTCCACCCTTGGTTGGGCCCGGCGCTCTGCCAGCCAGTGTTCCTCTACGATCCGACCCACTTCTTCGAACGGGCGCAGGCCGGCGCTCGCGGGCAGTTCCATCGCCCGGATTACGTCAGGGCTCGCGCCACAGCCTTCCTCGAACGCGCTCGCCGTTTCCACGCTTCTCTTCAGCAGGCTGACCGATGGCTCGCGGACTATCTGGTCGCCGTCCTCGATGGCGCCAACTCCGGCGGCACCCTTGCCGGTTTTCCGGCCGCCGGCCGTCGGGTGGCACTCGGCCTTCAAAGCCTCTCCCGGGAGCTAAGCCGCCCAGAGATCTATGGCGGGTTCCTCCGCCTGATAGGCGCCGAGGGCGTCAGCCAGGCCGAGGTCGCAGCCTGGATCGCCTCCCTGGCCCGCCTCTATGATGTGATTTCCGAGGTGCAGGCCGAGCCCCTCCTCTCCCCGGCGCGGCGTGCCTACTACCTGGCAGGCCTCCAGGCCCTCGGCGAAGCGGGCGATCACGAGGCGGCAATCTGGCCTCTCCTCCAGCTGTGGGCACGCTGCGTGCGGTCGCTCGAACCCTCCGCGGCCGAATTGCACCAAGCCGATTGGGATGCGGCGCGCGAGCGCCTCGGCCTCACGCCCGGGCAGGCGCAGCTCCGCGCCGACCAGCTGGAAACCTATCTGGATCACATCGAGGTCGTGATCGAGGAGTGGGCTGAACAGCATGGTGCCTGATGTCGTCTCCACACCTCTCTCCCCAAAGCGATTCATCGCCGTGGCCGGGAACATTGGAGTCGGCAAGTCGACGCTGGTTCAGCTTCTGGCCAACCATCTCGGCTGGCAGCCGTTCTTCGAGCCGGTGGGCGAGAATCCGTATCTGGCCGACTTCTACGGCGACATGCGAGCCTGGTCGTTCCATTCACAGATCTTCTTCCTCACACGCCGGCTGCGCGCTCACCGCCAGCTTTGCGACCACCCCGCCTCGGTAATCCAAGACCGAACCATCTACGAAGACGCCGAGGTCTTTGCCCGGAATCTCTATCTCCAGGGGCACATCTCCGACCGCGACTGGGGCACCTACCAGGAGCTGTATCGGGTGCTCACCGTGTTCTTGCCGCCGCCCGATCTCATCGTCTATCTGCGCGCCACGGCCCTCACCCTCAGCCGCCGGATCGCCCTGCGGGGACGGGAATACGAGCAGCAGATTCGCCCCGACTACCTCGCACGCCTGAACGACCTGTACGAGGAGTGGATCCAGAACTTCACCCTCTGCCCCATCCTCTCCGTCCCCGCCGACAACCTCAACTATGTGGCCCACAACAGCCACCTCGAGCTCGTCGTCTCCAAGATCCACGAGAAGCTCGCCGGGAAGGAAGAGGTCGTCTTCGGCGAGGACGACGTCGCCCGAGTGAACGGCCAGCTCTTTTCCTAGCCGCCGATCGGGCTCGGCTGCCCTGGAGCCCCTCCCATCCATTCCCGGATTCTCCCTGTCTGTTTAGGCCTAATTCCTGCTACAATCACCCTGCGGACCCCGACGGATCGAGCGGAACGCCGCTTCGCCAAGAGGGGAGACGGCCCGATGGACATCATCAAGGTCTCAGCCGAGTCTCGCACCTCGGCCGTTGCCGGCGCCATTGCGGGCGTCATCCGGGAGCACGGGAGGGCCGAGGTCCAGGCCATCGGGGCCGGGGCAGTCAACCAGGCCGTCAAGGCCGCCGCCATTGCTCGAGGCTATCTCCACGAGGAAGGTGTGGAGATCGTCTGCCTCCCCGAATTCACCTCGGTGGACATCGACGGCAAGGAACGAACGGCCGTCCGCCTTGTGATCGAGCCTCGCTGATTCCCTCGACGAGGGCATCCCCCAGCCTT
>DATEAV010000165.1:0-14135 GCA_035288185.1 Anaerolineales bacterium
GCGCGCCGCCGACGTCATGATGGGCCACGACGAGAACTGCATGGCATGGCTTCGGGCCAATCGGCCCCGGCCAGAGGGCGGGGACGGCGGGGATGCGGAGCGAGCCGCCCGGAGGGAGCGGCGCCGGCAGGAGCGCGGGACCTCGCCGTGAGGTCTCGATAGGCCGGACGACCTCTTTGGGACGGGACAGAATGCTCCTCCCCTACTGTATCGCCGACGTTGTGGTCTGGTGGAAGAGACATTTGAGCTCTTCGGCCCGAGGAGGGATGACGGTGCCGACGCCCGCATGGAAGGGTTTGACTTCTACCCGCTGACCCGCGACACCGATCACCGTCGGGACCCACAAAGGGCGCTGGCGGGAAGTGAGCATGCAAGGGTCGAGCGTGAACCGCTTCTTGTGGTTGGTGTCTGCCCTCGCTCTCGGAGGGGCCCTGGTTGTGAGCTGCACCGGCGGGGCCGGATCGTCGACACCGAGCCCAACACCGGGAGCCCTGGCCCTGGACGATTTCCCGTTCCTTCAGCTTGGGATGAACTACAACGAGATCGTTGCCCGGGTGGGGGAGCCGGCGCCGGATGAGGGATCAGGAGTCTACGCCTATGTCTATCCTCTCCAGGACGGATCCGAGCTCATCCTCACATTCCTAAGGCTTGAGAGCCTGGAAAGCGTCGTCCTCTACAATCCGGGCGACGGCTCACGCCAGGTCATCCTTGGGCCCCAGCTCTAGGCAGGACATTGCCCTCGCACCTCTGTGACAGGCTTCTCTTCCTGACCAACAAGAAGCCCGGCGTCGGAGAGACGCCGGGTTTCTCGCGAAACGAAGCCCCGACTACTCAGGCGGGATCTCCTTGAAAGCGTAGTCGACGTTGATGCCGCGGCGCTTCTGGGCCGCCTTGGCGGCGAAATACCAGACCGCGGAGAGGATGAGGATCCCAAAGGCGATGATCTGCGACCATAGGCTGCTGGGAAGGTTGCTGAAGTCCCAGTTGCCCAGGACGCCGAGCTGGGGCGCCAGAAGGAATGCCACCACCATGGCAAACCCGACGCCGGCGCCCGCCGTGCCCAGCGCCGTCACCCAGGGCATCGCCGTCCCGCGGACCCAGCCGCCCAGCTGCCCTCGGAACATGTAGAAAACACCGGCCGCGGCCGCCAGTCCCAGCAGACGCACGAGCCACAAGAGAATGGGCGTGGCGGCGAACACGGCGGCAAACTCCCAGGTGGTCCAGACGAACGCCGCCGCTCCGATCACCATCAGGACCAGACCGGCCAGGCCGTTGACTTTGTAGCTTGCCCCGGGAGAAGCGTCGTAGACCTCTTTCGCCCGGAACGGCAGCACCGCGCCGGCCAGGCTCGTGGCGGCGAAGACGTAGCCGCAGGCAAACGTCACACCCAGCGTGAGACCGATCCAACCCCCCACCTTGTTGTAGGCCCAGATCACCGGGATGCTGGCCAGGAAGTAGACGAGGTGGGCATTCACCGGCGTGTGGAGCCGCTCGTGCACTTTGCTCACCCACTCCGGGAGCAGGCGGTCGAGCGACATGGCCACCATGATGCGGGTGACGCCGATGTAGCAGTTGTTCACGATCTGGAACGAGTTGAGGATGTAGCCGAAGGCGATCAGCAGCACCACGAGAGGGCTGGCCGTGAGGGCCACGGCGAGAATGTTCGGCCACAAGTTGAAGCCGCTGATGCTGGCTTCAGGGATCAGCGACCAGTATCCCGCTCCGGCGATGTAGACGAACTCCGTGCCGCCGGCGCGCTCGAACGCCATGGCCAGCAGGGCCAGCAGGATCCCGGTGACGATCAGGGAGCCGACCAGAATGAAGACCTGGTTCTTGAAGGAACGGGCTTCCTTGATCTCGCCGTTCTGCTCGGCGGAGTAGGTGGCCCACTGCAGGCTGGTCCAGGCGATGGGCGCCACCAGGAGTGTGGCCAGCATGCTGAACGGGGGATTCAGGTCGATCCCCGCTCCCACCACGGCGTCGCGAGCGGCCTGGTAGAAGTTCTGCACCCCGCCAGAGCGAACCGCAAACTCGTTCAGACGGGTGACGAACTCAGCTTGAGGCGTGGTGAAGAGGACGATCAGAGTCGTGGCGAAGGCCACCAGGATGCCGTAGAACATGACATACTGGACCTTGACGTAGTTCTTGAAGCCGCTCACCAGCAGCAGCATCGACAGGAACGCGTTGACGATGCTGGTGATGATGATTCCGTTGGCGCCGGTGAACCAGACGCCGATCTCGGAGAGGGCCGCGTTGCCTGTAGTGGCTCCAAGCCCGAGGAAGAGGGGGGCAAACCCGAGATAGGAGAGCAGCCACCCGGAGAGAGCCACCCATTGCAGAATCCAGATGACGAAGCCCGACATCAACAGGGTGAAGCCCCAGAAGCCGCCGAAGGCGCGGCTTTGGAACACGTAGTCCCCGCCCGAGCGAGGCAGGGCCGTCGAGAGCCAGACGTAGGCGAAGGCGATGGGAATCTCGAAGACCGTCGCCAGCAAAATGCCCCACACGAGCTTCCCGCCGGGCAGGGCGCCAGGGGCCCACAGGTAGGTCCAGGGGAAAATCAGGCCCATGGTGAGGATGTTGTAGATGAACGCCGAATACGGGGACATCACACGCACGAGGCCCGAGGCCTTTCGGGTGAAGACCTCAGGCGTAGCGGCTGCGGTTGCCATTAGGTTCTCCTCCAGGACGAGTCGACCATCGAAGGGCATCGAGGCTGCTCGGAGTCTCCTCGATAACGCACCTCCTTCCCGGGTTGCCCGGGGATTATCCGCTGGTCAGTTGATAGCTTTCGACTTTCCCCCCGGCCAGATTCAGAAGAACGCCGCGCAGCACGCCCTCGCCGTACTCGCTACCCGGGTTGACGCAAAGGGAGCGCCCGATCCGGGTGGCGCCGGGGGACTCGTGGATGTGGCCGTGGAGCCCAAGCACGGGTTGATGGGTCTCGATTGCCTTGCGCACCGACTTGCTCCCGGCCCCGTGCAGCACCACCTGGCCGGCCTTGACGATCTGGGTGGGCGGGTCGGTGCTCCAGTCGAGCAGCGGGCAGGTGTCGAGGGTGGAGTCGACGGGCGGGTCGTGGAAGTTGAAGACACAGCGGCTCGGGTCGGCCACCTGGGCGATCATCTCTTCAATCTTTAACCCCAATTCCTCGTCGGGGATTTCCCGGGGCGTCTTCCAGGGGGTGGGTCCTGAGAAGCCCATGCTGATCATGGTGTGCTCGCCGTCGATCTCGATGAGCTTGCCCTCGCAGGCGACCAGGGCCTCAGCGTTCGGGCGATGCAGGGCCTGAAGGACGTCGGGATAGTCGTCGTTGCCGCCCGTGACGTAGCATTTGATCCCGGTGCCCGCCAGGCGGGTTTCGGCCAGATCCACCCACGACTCGAGCCGCTCGCGGGCGAGGTCGTGAAACATGGCCTCGACGCGGGAGGGATCGGCGGCCAGCTCGTGGAATTCGCCTTCCTCGAGAACCTGGCTGTAGAAGCCGAGGGTGCCGATCCGCTCGCGCAATGCCTGGAGGGCTTCCTCGCCTTCGAAGCGTTCGGTGCGGCCCTGCAGGGTCGCCCGGTAGCGGCCCGGGCCCTCCTGGATGATGGGAACGGCCATCTTGCCGATGATGTCGCCGCCCATCACCAGAACCTGAGCGTTGTAGAACTTGCCGGCGTTGATGAACTTCCGGAACGTACGCTCCGATCCGTGAACGTCGGTGGCGAAGAAAACGGTGGTGGTCTTGGAGGCGGGTTTCTTGCCAAACAGAGGCATGCCGTCTCTCCCGGTCAGCTCTCGCCCCGGCCGTTGCCGTCGGCTCCTGGCCGTTCCCCGGCCAGCAGGACGTGGACCGAGCGGGCTTCGAGCGCCGACCGCGCTTCCGAAGCCAGGCCCATGTCGGTGACGAAGATATCCAGGCTCTCAAGAGAGGCGATCTCGAAGTTGGAGACCACGCCCCACTTGCTGTGGTCGGCGACGACGATCACCGACCCGTGAGTGCGCTCGATCATGACCTGGGCGATTTCGGCTTCACCGCTGGCCGGCGTTGTGCAGCCATACTTGAGGGTGATCCCGTCGACCCCGATAAACGCTCGATCGGCCGAGACCTGACGGAGCATGGCGGTGGCGAAGTGCCCGAAGACCGAGGTGGCCACCGGGCGGAAGTAGCCGCCCAGCAGAACGACCTCGAAGCCCAAAGAGGGCGCGGCGAGGGCCGCCGTCACGTTGTTGGTGATCACCGTGACATCTCGCAGATCCTGGCGGGCCAGGAGGTGGTGCATCACCTGCGTGGTTGTGGTCCCGCTGTTGAGGAAGATGGTCTCGCCGTTCCTCACCAGGGAGGCGGCGGCCAGGCCGATGCGGTGCTTCTCCTCGGGATGGGCCTGAGCACTGCGGGCGTAGGGCGGCTCGAGGGGCATCCGCTGGGTGAGGACGGCCCCGCCGTGGGTCCGCTCGGCGATACCCTCGGCTTCCAGCCACTCCAGGTCCCGGCGAATCGTGGCCTCCGAGGCGCCCAGCATCTCGGCCAGGCCGGAAATGCTGGCGACCTGGTGAAATTGGAGATATTCGAGGATCTTTTGCCGCCGCTGCGCGGGGATCAGGCTCTTGCTCATCCGAGGAGTGCCGCCTCCTCCGGCTTGGGGCGACCTAGTCGATTCTACTCGGTTGAGATCACTGCCGAACCACATTATGAATGATTTTGAGGGGTTCTGCAAGCATGTGCTCTTTCAGATATAATGGACAGCGGTCGGATTTCTCTCCTCCCCTAGGTAGCGCAACGGGACGACAGGCTATGCAAGATCAGACGGTCGGGATCGGGCCGCAAGACCGGGCGGAGCGCGAGCGATTCGAGAGCGAGGTGCATCGCATCGTCGAGGCCGGGGACGCCGGCGGGGTGTCGCTGCGTCTCCTGGGCTCACTGGCCTTTCACTCCCACTGCCCCAAGTTTGGCTATCTTCAGGAAAAGATGAACCGCGCCTACACCGACATCGACTTGGCCGGCTACAGCCGGGAGGCGGCGGGAGTTCGCGGCGTGATGCAGGGCCTGGGCTATGCCGAACACAAAGAGGTGTTCGTCGTCAGCGAAGGGGGCCGGGCGATCTTCGAAAACTCCAAGATCCGGATGCACGTCGACGTCTTCTATGAGAAGCTCGACTTCTGTCACGTGATCCCCTGGAACGGCCGTTTGGAGGTGGATTCGCCCACGATCCCTCTGGCGGAGATGCTTCTGGAGAAGATGCAGATCGTCAAGATCAACGAGAAGGATGTGATCGACACGATCATGCTCCTGCTGGAGCACCCCTTCGGCGAGATCGACGACGAGACGGTGAACATGCGCCGTGTGGCGGGCCTGTGCTCCGCCGACTGGGGACTGTGGCGGACTCTGACGATGAACCTCGACAAGGTGCGCCAGCTGGCTCAAGCCTACCCTCAACTCGCCGACTCCGAGAAAGCGCACATCGCCTCTCAAGTGAGCCAGGCTCTGGGGAGGATCGAGGCCGAGCCGAAATCGCTGGCGTGGCGCCTGCGGGCTCGCGTCGGCGACCGGGTGAAGTGGTACAAAGACGTCGAGGAAGTGGACTAGCGCGGTCGTCCGCGGCCGGATCGCAGTCAGGAGGCCCCTTCCATGACGAGACGCGTCCGAGATCTGATGCACCCCGGCCTGATCACCTGCCGCCCCGACGCCTCGCTGGGCCAGGTGGCGGCCATGCTCACCCAACACCGCATCCATGCCCTCATCGTCGCCGACCGCGACCATCGCCCGCTGGGGATCATCTCCGACTTCGATCTTCTGGCCGCCGAATGGCTCTCCACCGATGAAGAGAGCTTGCAGGCGATGCGGAGCATGACGGCCGGCGAGCTGATGACGGTTCCCATCGACATGGTTGAAGCCGACGCCCCCACCAGCCACGCCGCCGAGCGCATGCGCAGCGAAGGGATCAGCCGGCTTTTGGTGACCGACGCCGGCAAGGCCGCGGGGGTGATCTCCATTTCTGACCTTGTTGCCAGCATGGCCCAGGCCGTCGGCGCGGCGCGGGCGACCGTCAGCGACGTGATGTCGCGGGCGATCCTCGTCTGCCGCGACAATACGCCGCTGCCGGATGTCGCCCGTGGCATGACCGACGCCCGCTATCGCTCGGTGCTGGTGGTCGATCCTCACGGGAAGCCCCTGGGCGTGATCAGCGGCCTGGACCTCCTCAGCTATTGCGGCGAGGCCGGCTGCGCCGACGTCACGGCGGCCCGGGTCGTGCATCATGCCCTCACGATCTCGCCCCGGGCCACGCTGCGCGAGGCCGCCGATCAGATGATCGCTCACCACCATCACCGCCTGGTTGTGGTGGATCCGGAACACCCCGACGCCATGCCCCTGGGCATCATCTCCTCCTACGACATCGTCAACGAGATGGCCCGTCCGGGCTCCGTCTGGCACCGCTAGATCCCTGCCCCGAGGAGCGCCTTCTGGTGGACCCGATCCTCTCGGAGGTGATCGCCCGGGTGCCCGGATGGGCCGGGGCGATGGACCTCACTGTCACGCCCCTCGGCGGCGGAATCACCAATCAGAACTTCCGCGTCGAGGTGGGCGGCGAGTCCTTTGTCGTCCGCATCAGCGGGGCCAACACCGAGCTGCTGGGAATCCGGCGCGAGCTGGAGTACGCCGCCAATCGGGCCGCGGCCGCGATCGGCGTAGCACCGCAGGTGGTCCATTTCCTGCGTCCGGAGGGCTACCTGGTCACGCGCTTCATTCCCGGGCGGGCCCTCACCCAGGAGGAGATCGGCCAGCCGGAGAACATCCGCCGGGTGGCGGAGATCCTCAAGCGGATTCACGGGATGCCGCCGATCCCGGGCACATTCTCCCCGTTCCGCATGGTCGAAACCTATGCCGAGATCGGCCGCCGCTACAACGTCGCCCTCCCCGACAACTTCGACTGGCTGACACAGCGCAAGAAGGAGATCGAGGAGGCGTTGCGCCGCGATCCCTTCACCCCCCGGCCCTGCCACAACGATTTGCTGATCGGCAACTTCCTCGACGATGGAGAGATCCGGGTCTTGGATTGGGAGTATGCCGGGATGGGGGATGTCACCTTCGACCTGGCCAATTTCGCCGTCAACCACGGCTTCTCGGAGGCGCAGGATCACGTCCTGCTCGAGGCCTACTACGGCGCGGCGACCGCCGCGCGCACCGCTCGCCTGCGGCTCATGAAGACCATGTCCGACTTCCGCGAGGCGATGTGGGGGATCGTACAGATCGGAATCTCCCAGCTCGATTTCGACTTCCGCGACTACGCCGCGAAGCATTTCCGGCGCATGGCGGAACGGATGAACGACCCGGGCTGGCAGCACTGGCTACAGGAGGCCTGAAATGGCATCGGCTCTGCCCACCCATGCTCAGGTTGTGATTATCGGCGGAGGGGTCGGAGGATGCAGCATCGCCTACCACCTCACCCTGATGGGCTGGAAAGATGTCGTCGTCCTCGAGCGGGGCGAGCTCACCTGCGGCTCCACCTGGCACTCGGCCGGCCTGGTGGGGCAGCTGCGATCGGATTTCAACCTCACCCGCATGATGAAATACTCAACCGACCTCTACCGCCGCCTCAAGGACGAGACCGGTGTAGACGCCGGATGGCGCGAAGTGGGCGGCCTGCGGCTGGCCTCCTCCCCGGAGCGGATGATCGAGCTCAAACGCCAGGTGGGTTATGCCCGCTCCTTCGGCATGCCGCTCGAGCTGATCAGCACCGATGAGGCTCACCGGATGTGGCCGCTGATGAACCGGGAGGGAGTTCTCGGGGCCGTCTACACCCCGACGGATGGCGCCATCGACCCCACCGGCCTCACCAACGCTCTGGCGGCCGGGGCAAAGAAGCGCGGGGCCAGGTTTCTCACCGACACCCGGGTGACGGCCATCCGCCTCAAGCAGGGCCGGGTTGACGAGGTGGTCACCGATCAGGGGACGATCCGCACCGAGATCGTCGTCAACGCCGCCGGCCAGTGGGGCAACGAGATCGCCGCCATGCTGGGCATTGTCCTCCCCATCATCCCCTTCGCCCATCTTTATCTGATCACCAAGCCGATCGAGGGCCTCGATCACGAGGTGCCGACGATGCGCGATCCGGATCTCCTGGTCTACTGGCGCGAGGAAGTGGGGGGGCTGGTCACTGGGGGCTACGAGCGCAACCCCAAGCCCTTCGGGTTGGCGGGGATCCCGGAGGACTTCAAATATAAGCTCCTGCCGCCCGACTGGGAACGTTTCTCGCCGCTGATGGAAAACTCCATCCAGCGCGTGCCGGCGGTGGAGAAGGCCGAGATCATCCAGTTGCTCAACGGGCCGGAGGGCTTCACGCCGGATGGCGAGTTCCTCCTGGGACCGACCGACGTGAAGGGCTTCTGGGTGGCGTGCGCCTTCTGCGCCCATGGGCTGGCAGGGGCCGGCGGCATCGGCAAGGCAATGGCCGAGTGGATCATCGAGGGGACGCCCGAATGGAACTGCTGGCGGCTCGACCTGCGGCGCTTCGGGCCACACTACCTTGGTCAACAATTCACCCTCAACCGCACGATTGAGAGCAACTCCCGCTACTACGACATCCACCTGCCGGGAGAGGAGCGCCAGACCGAGCGCAACTTCCGCTTCAGTCCCGCCTACTCCCGGGAGAAAGACCTGGGCGCCTCGTTCGGCGAGAAATTCGGCTGGGAGCGCCCGAACTGGTACACCCCCTACGAGAAACTGGCGACGCACGGCTACAGGCCGCGGGGCTGGGCATCCGTCCATTGGTCGCCGGCCGTCGGCTATGAGCATCTGCAGACGCGGTCGGCGGCCGGTCTTTTCGACGAAACCTCCTTCAGCAAGATCGAGGTTCGAGGCCCTGGGGCGATCGGGTTCCTCCAGCAGATGTGTGCCAACGACATCGACAAACCCGTCGGCAGTGTCGTCTACACCTCCATGCTCAACGATCGCGGCGGGATCGAGTGCGATTTCACGGTGACCCGCTTCGCCGACGATCGCTTTTTGATCGTCACGGGCACCGCTTTCGGCGTCCACGACATCAACTGGATCCGCCTGCACACGCCCGACGATGGCTCCGTGGCGGTGGAGGATGCCACCTCGTCGTATGCCTGCCTCGGGCTCTGGGGGCCGAGGGCGCGCCAGATCCTGGAGAGCCTCACCCGGGACGATGTCTCCAACGGGGGATTTCCCTACATGACCGCGCGGCGAATCACGGTGGGCAATGTCCCCGCCCTGGCGGTGCGGGTGACCTATGTCGGCGAGATGGGCTGGGAGTTCTACTGCGGGATGGAGTACGGCCAGAAGCTATGGGACACCCTCTGGGAGGCCGGGAAGCCTTTCGGGCTCGTCGCTGCCGGCTACAAGGCGATCGACACCCTCCGCCTGGAGAAGGGATATCGCTATTGGAGCGCCGACATCACGCCCGACTACACTCCCTACGAGACCGGGATGGGCATGTTCGTCAAGCCGGAGAAGGGCGACTTCCGCGGCAAGAAGGCGCTCGAGGAGCAGAAGAAGGAAGGCATCCGCCAGAAGCTCTGCTGCATGACGCTCGATGACGGGAGCGCGATTGCCCTGGGGAACGAACCCATCTTCAACGATGGTGAGGTCGTCGGCTGGGTGACCTCGGGCGGCTACGGCTACAGCGTGGGAAAGAGCATCGCCTACGGATACCTTCCCTTGGAGCATGCGAAGCCGGGGACGAAGCTGCAGGTCGAGCTCTTTGGCGAGCGCATCGGGCTCACCGTCGAGCGCGAGCCGCTCTTTGATCCAAAGGGCGAGCGGATCAAGGGATAGCGCGCCCGAAACGGGTCACGGGAAACGAACTTCCCTGTGGAGCTCGAAGTCACACCGGCGTAGGGGCGGGTCTCGGGCCCGCCCCTACGTGTCGTATGCAACGCGCTCGGCGCCCTGGATGCGGATTCCTCATTGAGAGATGACAGGGGCGACCCATCGGGTCGCCCCTGCGCGTCCTCTCGGAGTGCGCGGTGTGTCGAGCGTAGGGGCGGGTCTCCGAAGGTGCCGGGTGATCCTCCCGGCCAGACCCGCCCCTACGATTCATCTCGAGGGACGCGGGCAAGGAAAGGTTGGCTCGTGGCAAGGAAAGGTTGGCTCGGCGGCTGGAGCGATCTCGCCTCAGCCGCGAAAGGCGCGGCTCTTCAACAGTGCCGGAAGCTCGGCCAGCGAGCCGATGACGTGGTCGGGCTTCATCGGGGAGGCGGCCAGGTCGTCGCGGCGGGTGACGCCGGTGAGGACAACCACGCTGGTCATGCCGAGCTCCTTCCCCATGGCGACATCGCTGGTGAGGCTGTCGCCGACGACCCAGACGTGGCGCGGGGAGAGGCCCAGGCGCTCGAGAGCGCTCCGGGCGAAGTAGGCCGAGGGCTTGCCGACGACCGTTTCCACGCGGCGCCCGCTGCAGCCCTCCAGGGCGCCGATGATGGCCCCGGTGTCGGGCAGCTCGCCGTTCGGCCCGGGCCAGGTCGGGTCGAGGTTGGTGGCGAAGAACCGGGCGCCGCGTCGTAGCGCCTGGAAGGCCGTGTTGAGCTTGTCGAAGTCGAAGGCTAGTCGCTGCTGGCCACCACGACCTCGATCTCCTCCGGGTTCTCGCTGATGCGGAAGTGGGGGGCCAGCTGGTCGATGAGCGAACGCTCTCCGATGCAAAAGACCGTCGCCCCGGGTGTGTGCTGCTCCAGGTAGCAGGCAAGGACGAAAGGGACATGAAGGATCTCGTCCGGGGCGGTGGGGATCCCCTGGCGGGTGAGCCGGGCGGCGAACTCGGCTGCGTGCTCGAGGGTATTCGAGGCGAAGACGAGCGGGTGACCCAGCCGGCGCACCTGGGCGATCGCCTCGGCGGCGCCGGGGATCAGACCGTCGCCGAGGCAGATCGTTCCGTCGAGATCGATGAGCAGGCCGGGAAGCCTGCGGGGCGTTGGCTTCATGGGAGAACGAGGCCTGTCACAAACTCGGACCGCCGGCGCGAGGGCGGTCCGAGTCCGCGTTGTGGGGCTTGGGTTCAGGCGACGGCGGCCGCCTTGACGCCGGCCTTCTCAAGCCTGCCGGCCACAAACTCCTCCACGCCGGCGACCGCCTTGGAGAAGTCCTTGGTGGTGTAGAGAGTGGCCGGGTGGGTGTTGAACTGGTCCAGAGAGAGCCCGTGAGGCTCGTAGGCCTGCATCGTGTAGGGCATCTGGTAGATCTTCTCGATCGTCGAATCGGGGATCGGATCGTCGATGGCGCCCTCGCGAAAATCGAGGCTCTCGCCCATGGCAAACATCGGCTCGAGGCCGTAGGGCGGGAGGGTGAAGACCATATCGGCTCCCGCCAGCTCCTGGAGGTCCCAGAAGCGCATCTTGCCGTTCACGAGCGGGCCGGGGCGCACGGAGCACAGGAGCATCTTGCTCGGGTAGCCGCCTTCCTTGAGAAGCCGATAGGCGCGCTTGAAGACGCCGAGCCCAAACCAGCGCCGATCGGCCTCGGTCCAGTTGACCTTGTAGTAGGCCGCCTGCTCCCAGATGACCTCGCGCTCGGTGAGGCGCCCGAGCATGTGGGTGATCACGGCCCGCCAGCGGCTCAGATCGACCTTGTTCTTCTTGGCGTCTTCGACGCCCTCGGCGGCGGCGCGGGCCACGGCCATGATCTGCGGCAAGGTGAAGCAGGTGGTCACGTTGGTCGAGATCGCCATGGACGTGAGGCTGCGGACGACCTCGACGCCTTGCTGGCTCCCGGGAACCTTCACCATCACATTCGGGGAGAGGCCGGCGAGCTCCTGGGCTTTCTGGACCATCTGGTCCTTCTCGGTGAAAAGACGGGGGTCGAGCTGGCCCGACACCCATCCGAAGCGCCCGGCCGAGGCCTCATTGATCGGAAGGAGCTTCTCCGCCCCTCGCCGCACGACTTCCTTGTAGGTCGTCCACCACAGGTCTTTGACCGTGATCCCGGGGTTGGCCCGGATCTGGTCGTCCACCCACTTCTCCCAGGGGGCGGGGTTGTCCTTGATCGCGCCGAGGGAGAGGGGCGGATTGGTCGTGCAGCCGCGGAAGACGCTGCGGGCCATGTCGTCCCAGACGAACAGCCGCTTGAGCTGCGCCTCGAGTTCCTTCTTCTGGCCCGCCGGCGTGGCCTCGACCATCTTCTTCACCCACGAATCGAAAATCAGGGGAGAGGAATCCCACCAGATCTCCATGTCGGGGTTGGTGTTCTGGAGTCGTTCCACCACACTTAGCGTCATCGCTGCAACCTCCTTCGGGCGGGGCCGGGCGGCCGGTCACCCGGACTCACGCAGTGAAATACTCCCGCACGGCCCGGACAAAGAGCTCGTTCTCGTCGTGGGAGCCGATGGTCACGCGGAACCAGCCGTCGCTTCCATACATCGGCTCCTGGCCGCGCAGGATCAGGCCTTTCTTCTCGGCAAAATCCACCATCCCTTTCCCGTTCTTCCCGGGAACGGCCGAATCGAAAAGGATGTAGTTGCCGTAGGAATGGAAGACGGTGATCCCCTTGATCTTGCCCACTTCCCGTTCGATGTACTCGACTTCTTCGTTGTTGAACTCCACTCGCTCATTCAAGGCGGCCGTGTCTTCCAGGGCGGCCAGGGCCGCCCACATGGCGATCGTGCTGACGTTCCAGGGGATCAGGGTGGCGGCGATCTGCATGATCACGTCCTTGTCCCCGAGGGCGTAGCCGAAGCGCATGCCTGCCAGGCCGTAGGCCTTGGAGAGAGTCCGGGTGATGAAGACGTTCTTGTAGTCCTTGACCAGCTTCACTTGCGACTTGCGCAGGCCGGCATACTCGACGTAGGCCTCATCGACGACGAAGGGCGCCCCGGCCTCGGCAATGCGTAGGAAATCAGCGTCGTCCATGAAGTTGCCGGTGGGGTTGTTGGGATTGGCGATGACGATGGCCTTGGTCTTCGGGGTGATAGCGGCCAGGATGCCGTCGGCGTCGTAGAGGAGCTTGTTGTCGCGATGGATCATCGGGACCGAGACCATCTTGGCGCCGAGGACCGAGCCGCGCAGCTTGTAGATGCCGAAGCAGGGCGTGTGCTGGATGATCTCCTCGCCCGGAGCGACGAAGGAGCGCCAGAGCATGTCGTAGACTTCGCTCGAGCCGTTTCCCAGCAGGACGTTCTCGATCCCGGGGAGACCGTTGATTCGGGCGATCTTCTCCCGGACGGCGAACCCCTGGTCGGGGTAGCGATTGGCGATCTTGGCGTACTGGAGAATGGCGTCGATCACCTTCTGGGAGGGCGGGTTCGGGTTTTCGTTCGACATCAGGCGGTGCAGCTCCGGACGCCGCCAGGCGAGGTCGATGTGCGAGGACACATACATCTTCTGGCCTCGGAGCCAGGGGACGAAGTAGTCTTCGATGGGCTTCATGGATTTCTCCTTGCGCTGTGCTCGGGCTGAGATCGCGCCCCCGGCGACGAGGGCCGCAGGTTTCGAGGCGGGAGGGCGCCATTGTACCATCCAGGAATCGGCGCATCTCAGGCTGCCCCTCCAAAAGCCATTTCCCGGCGATACTGACCGGCTTCGACTCGGAAAAGATAGCGGTCGCCCCGATAGGTGGAGCGTAGGACCTCGATGCACCGGCCAGCTGAAGTGTAGGCGAGGCTCTCCAGGAAGATGCAGGCAACTGAGGGGCGGATGCCCAGCTTCTCGGCCACGGCGCGGGCCGGGCGAATGGCGCGCAAGGTCTGGACGGAGTGGTGCAGGTCGGCACCGAACCGGTCGACGAGGAGGCGGTAGAGCGAACCGCGAATCTCGGTTTGGAGGAGCCCGCTGAACTGGTCGAAAGGGAAATACTCCTGCTCCAGCACGAATGGCGTCCGGTTGGCGATGCGAAGCCGTTCGATCATCACCACCGGGCCTCCGGGGTCTAGGCCGAGCTGGGCGGCCAGGGCGGTGCCGGCCCGCTCCTGGCGGCGGGCGAGGAGGACGTCTTCGGTCTCGATCCCGGCGACGTCGAAGTCGTCGACGAAGCTGGTCAGTCGTCCGAGCTCATGGACCGGGTGTAGCGCCTCACCGCGGCGGACGAAGCTGCCCACACCCTTCTGCTTCTCGATCAGGCCCTTGCGGACGAGCAGGCCGATCGCCTGACGCACGGTGTTGCGGTTTAGGCCGGTCTCCTGGGCCAGGGCCGTCTCGGG
>DATEAV010000166.1:0-8928 GCA_035288185.1 Anaerolineales bacterium
CAATCATCGATTCAACACGGACAGGGCCGGTGCGCTAAGTCACGTGCGGGCGTAGTCTCATCGATTTCCGTCGCCGTCCGAATCTCGATCTCGCATCCCAACGCCCGCGAGGCAATTCCCTGACGAAGCAGGGGCGTTCAACCCTGGCACCGCCCGCCAGGGCAGGTGTTGAACGCCCCTACCGGTGTCGTTGAAGACGAGGATCCCGTGAATGTGGTTTGGCATGACCACGAAGGAGTACAGCTCGACGTAAGGGAAATGCGCTGGAATGGCGCGCCAGCAGCCGTCGCTGATCCGTCCGATCTCGCTGAGGCGCACACAGCCGGCCATGACTTCACCCAAGAGCGGTGCACGCCCGTAGGTGCAGATCGTGACGAAATAGGCCCCGGGAGCGCAGTAGTCGTGTTGGGGTAGTCGGACCGAGCGACGGGCACGGCGGTCCATCGCGTGCCCCTGATTTGGATTCCCCGACTTGTTACGAGAGTGAGTCTAGCAGATGAGCAAGCGAAGGGGCGGCATCGCACATCCCAGAGCTGCACACGAACGCAACGGGCCCCGCCGTGTCAGGCGGGGCCCGTGAGTCGGAAGATCGTTTGCGATACGTCTAGCTCGCCGACTGTTGGGGGGCCGAGGCCGTCGCCGACACGAGAACCTTCGCCTTGCTCCGGACCCGAGGCCGGGTGAGGGTCCCCGGCTGGAATCGCAGGCCGAAGCGCTCGGCGGCCAGGTAGAGGATCTCTGTGATCAGAACCTGGTAGGAGATCCCCTCGGCCGCAGAGATGATGCACAGGTCGCTTACGGTCGGGTTGAGCCCCGGAAGTGTGTTGATCTCCAGCAAGTAGGGCTCCCCGTCCACCCCGAGGCGGAAATCGACCCGGGAGACGTCGCTTGCGCCGACGGCTTCCGCTGCACGCCGGGTGAGGTCACACAGCCGAGTGCGCAGCCGGTCCGGGATGTCGGCCGGGCAGAGATACTGCGGGGCGCCGGCCTCATTCGGGTCGAGCGCTTTCGCGTCGTGGCTGTAGACGCCCGGCGTCACGCTCCGAGAGGCTTCGATCTCCAGGACCGGGAAGAAGTGATAGCCGTTGGAGTCGTAGAGCCAAGGACGCCTGCGCCGCAGCGGGACCCCTGAGTTGCCGATGAACCCGACGGTGAACTCGCGGCCCGGCAAGAACTCTTCCACCAGAGCCGGCTGGCGGTAGGTGCTGAGCACCCAGGCCACCCGGGCCCGCAGATCGGCCTCGTCTTTCGCCAGGGCGGCCAGGTCGATACCCATGCCGGTGCCTTCCCGCGCCGGCTTGACGAACAACGGGAAGCGCAGCTCCGGATCGAGCGGATCCTCGGAAGAGGTGAATTCCTGGAAGCGGGCCGTGGGCAGGCCATGGTCCCGCCAAATCCGTTTGGTGAGGGTCTTCTCAAGCGAGAGGGAATTGGCCATCACCCGCGAGCCGGTGTAAGGAATGGCGAGAAGCTCGCAGAGAGCAGGCACCTGCGCCTCGCGGGCATCGCCCGAGAGGCCCTCGGAGATGTTGAAGCAAATGTGCGGTCGAAGGCGGTGGAGGGAGTCCGGCAGCGTATGGTCTGCCGGGAGGAAGGTCACCCAGTGGCCGTCCGCCTCGAGCGCCTGCGCAATCGCCTCAACCGTGTCCTGCCTGTCGAACTCGGCGCCGGCGTCGGGCGGGGCGTCGGCCCCGAAGTGGACGTCGGACTTCAAATTGGCCAGGAGAGCCACCCGCCACGGGGCGGCGTGCCGGCCGATGGGGGACTTGGTACTCGGAGGCTTATCCAACTCTCCTACTTCTTCTTCCGGAACTCTCATCCTACCCTCCTTGGCGCCTCAGCGCCGGGTTGCTTAAGGGACTGAGCCCTGCTCCGAAGGCGGAGAGGGCTCAGGCATCCGTCGACCCAGGCCCTGCTCCGCTACAGGTGATCGGCGCTCTGGCCGATCTGATCGTCATACTCCAACTGCCCTTCGGGCAGGTCGAAGGCCCAGTCGAGCACCGTCGGGCTCAGCCCGATCACTTCGAGGTACGCGCCACAGGTGTGGCAGCTGGTCCTCGCGCCGAGCCCGGGCGCCTCGCCCAAAGCAGTCTCGCTTCCGCACGAGGGGCACGTCCCGACGATCATCGATCGCTCCTGGGTCAGTTCCCGTTCAATCAAAATGCATCATACCGCGAAGTCGTTAAAAGGGAATATCGCTGACGTAAAGATTCTGTCCTAACAGGCCCCTGGGCGTATCAATCGCGTGGGATCATGGGCCGGCCACGCCGAACTCGTAGCCGAGGCCCGCGACCGTGTGGATGTAGCGCGGGTTGCCGGGATCGGGCTCCAGCTTGGAGCGCAGCCGACTGACGAGGTTTCGCAGGAGCTCGCGGCTGCCGGTCCCGGTGTAGCCCCAGACTCGCTCGAGGATCACCTCCGCCGGGATCACCTGGCCGCGGTTGGTCATCAGGATGTAGAGCAGCCGGAACTCGAGCTGGGTGAGGCGCTGCGCCTCCCGTTCGCCCACGCGGACGGTGCGGTCGGACGGGTTGAGGACGACCTCCCCCAGGTTGAGGACGGGCAGGGCGAACGGCGGAATCCCTCCGCTGCGCCGAAGGAGGTTGTGGCAGTAACCGGCGAGGACGCGCGGGCCCACCGGGGCGGGGAGCACCAGATCGGCGCCGGCGGCCAGCAGGTCGGCCGTCTCCGTGTCGCCGGGAAGCTCGGCCAAGACGATGACGGGAACCTCGGTTACGACCCGCAGAACGGCCAGATCGGCCGCCAGCGCCTTGGCCTCGCTGCTGACGACGACGACCAAGTCCACCGGGTTCTCGAGCCAGTTGTCGGCCACCTGCCTCAGGTCCTTCCCCGGGGCGACGGCGAGGCCGGCGCGCCGAAGGACGTAGGCGGCGAAATCGCGCTCATCCGGGTTGCCGGCGACAACGATGGCTTGCATCCGTGCTCACGCCTCCTCACAGACGTGGCCCGATTGTAACGCGAGCCGGGGCGAGCGGGCACGCGTCCTACGCGGGCGACTCGCGCCGCTGGCGCGTTGCTGCTCGGAGCCGACCACATGATGCAGGCAAGGAGGCTGATCAGGAGGGCTTGACCATGCGGCTGACGTCGGGGAAGACTAGCGTAATCCGCTCGCCGCGGGCAAAGGAGACATGGTTCGCCGCCTCGAAGTTGCGGTGGACCTCGCGCAAGGCCCGGACCTGCCAACCCGGCGGGTCGGAGGTGAAGCGGACGAGCGCGGCGGTGTGCTGTCCGGGGATGAGCAGGAGCGAATCGCCTTCATCGGTCCGCGTGGCGAGCATGCGGCTCGACCCGCTTGGTCTTTGTGGGCCAAAGGTTCCCAGGAGAGCCATGGCTTCTTCCGCCGAACGGCCCATCGAGCCTTCCAGGTAGATGCGCCCCCGGCTTTCGATGTCGTAAATCGCAAACCCGAGGCAGGCGGCCTCGTTGAGCTGGAGCAGGAATACGGTCTTCCCTTCCTCCAGCACGACGCGCCAACGATCGCTCCGTGGGTTGGAGGCGTGCAACTTGAGCGCCACCTCCCGCTGATCGTGATAGTGGCGCCGCACGGCCCGATACTGGGTGGGGTTCACGTTGCCGAGGGCGAAGTCCTGCTCGAGCCGAGCCATCTTGCGCTCGAGGGTCGCCAGTTGGGGCCCGATTTCCTCGCCGGCTTCTTCTGCCAGGCGCACTTCCTGCCGCTGTTCCACCGAGGCGGCGATTGGCGCGTGCCCCTCAGGCAGGGGCTCAGGCTTGTCGCTCGCGCGCCCCTCGGCGAAGGGGGGCACCTGGCCGCCGGTGAGACGGGTGAGGAACAGGTCTTGCTCGCGAAAAAACTCCCTCACTGCCCGGAGCTGGGGAGCGTTGATTTCGCCGTCCGCAAAGGCGATGGCCGCGGCTACAAGGCGATCCCGGGCCATCTCCAGGTTCTTGAGGGCCGTCTGGATCTCTGGGCCGACGAGGGTTTCTTCCCCAGGCCTTGGGCCGGAACGGCGCTGCCCGGCCTGGGTTTCGACCTGGCCTCCCTCGGACATCCTCATGAT
Source organism: Anaerolineales bacterium (assembly GCA_035288185.1). Classification (GTDB taxonomy): domain Bacteria; phylum Chloroflexota; class Anaerolineae; order Anaerolineales; family E44-bin32; genus DATEAV01. The sequence goes on from DATEAV010000166.1 coordinate 4,041, forward strand.
CGGATCATACAACGCCTGGGACGGCCGGATGAGAGGACGGTGGTACCACACGCCTACGCCAAGGCTCCGGCGAGGCTCCTCCCGCCGATGCGGTATACTCGACCGTCCCTGGGACGCAGGAGGCCCAGACCATGCGCCTTGCAGCCCTGACCACGTTGGCGGCCTTCATCCTTTCTGCGTGCACCCTGGGCGCCGGCCCCACCGGGACGCCCACCCTCACCAGCGTGGAAGTAGTTCAGACCGCCGAAGCGGAAGCTCTGCTCACCCGGGAGGCCGCCTCGCCCACACCGACGCGGCTCCTGCACACCTCCACTCCAAGCGCTCCACCCATCTCGCCCACCCCCGCGGCAACCGCCACCGCCACAAGCGCGCTGGCGACCGCCGACTACAACGCCAACGTACGGAGCGGCCCCGGCGCTTTCTATGACTGGATCGACTTCTTCCTCCAGGGTCAGACCGCCACGGTCGTCGGACGCTATGAAAGCGAAGTGGATGGCACCTGGTGGTCGATCCAGCGGATCGGCGAGGGCCGGGACGGCTGGGTGTGGGGAGGGGCAGTCACCGTCACCGGCGACCTGACCGCTGTCCCCTACCTCGTACCGCCGTCCACCCCCACGCCCGGGCTTTCAGCGACGGTCGTGCCCACCGAGACTCCCACACCGTAGGACGCCGCCGGGGAACTGACCCAGAGAAGGTCAGGAGGCGACCTCTCAGAGCTGCGGCCGTGGGCGGGGGCCTTCCCTTCAGCGCGCCCATAGTTCGGAGCCGCCCCACAACCAGGGAACGGGAGCTTCAAGTCGAGGCCCGAATGGATCGAGATCTCCTGAGGAGTACTACCCAGGGGTGGTCCTCCAGGCCGGATTCTGCAAGCATGGTGCAACGAACCTCGACCCCCCAGATGTGGTATTCTTCCACTGTCGGAGAGGCTCAAAGGCTGCCGGATGGATATTCCTCCCGGCGAACACTACATCCACACTGGGCTGATTCTTTCGGCCGACCAGGCGCGGGCGATTGACGCTATTCTGGCGGATCTGCGCGACCGCGCCCGCGCAGCGCTTGTTCTCCTCACGGCTCGAGACGGTCAATTCATCTCTGCCTCCGGTGAGAACCTCCGGCACATGGATCTGGTGAGCCTAGGCTCGCTGATTGCCGGAGATCTGGCTGCGAGTCATCAGGTCGCCCAGCTTGCGGGAGTGTATGAGGACTACCAGGTTGTTCTGCGGGAGGGGCGCAGCAGTCACATTCTGGTCGCCGATGCCGGGGCACAGATGGTTCTCTTCATGCTAGTTTCTTCGGCCGTGCCCGTCGGTTGGGCGCGGCTTGTCGGCCGGGAGGCGGCGCGGTCGTTGGCCGAGGTCGTTCGCCCACCGGCCGGAGGCGGGGAGGCTTCGCCACAGCCCGCCGTCGGTCCCGACATCTCTGCCGAGTTCGACAAGGCCCTGGGAGATCTCTGGAAGAGCTAGCCGTCTCGCACGGGGCCTTCCCCCGCTGCCACCGCCGGCGGCGCTCGGCCTGCGGCCTGGAGGGTCGGCTTGGGGTCGCCTTGAGAATACTGCGCCACTGCCTGCAGAGTGATCCATGCCTCGGCTGGCGCGTGAGGGTTGGCTAGGGATGGTCATCAACTGGGGTCGGCGGGAAGTGAACGTCAAGATCGTCTACTACGGCCCGCCTCTTAGCGGTAAGACGACGAATCTAATCCAAATCCACGGGCACATCGACCCACACCGTCGGGGCGAGCTCATCTCCCTCAAGACGCCCGACGACCGCACTCTATACTTCGATTTCCTTCGCCTGGACCTGGCCAAGATCGGCGGCATGCGACCGCGCATCTATCTCTACACTGTTCCCGGCCAGTCCCTCTACGAGGCGAGCCGCAGGCTGGTCTTGCGCGGGGCGGACGGCCTGGTCTTTGTGGCCGACTCATCGCTTGCGCGGGTGGAAGGAAACATGGATTCCCTGGCAAGCATGCGGGGCTACCTGCGGTCCTTCGCCCTCTCTCCAGACCAATTGCCACTCGTCGTCCAATTCAACAAGCGCGACCTCCCCGATGCCGTCCCGGCGGCGGAGTTGGGGCGAATGCTAGAGCTCAGCGGCATCCCGACCTTCGAAGCAGTGGCCGTCCGGGGCATCGGCGTGTACGACACGCTCAAGGCGATCATCCGCGATGTGATCGTCCACCTGCAGCGGGAATTCACCTGAGGCCCGCGGAGCCCGACGTGTGACCGCCGCCGAGCTGCCCGGGTTGATCATCACTGGCCAGGACGACCGGCTGAGGAGCCTCCTGGCCGACGTCCTCCGCGAGGGCGGCTTTTCACTGGCCGTCCTCGGCGACCGGGATGGGTTCCCGGTCGCCTCGGCGGTGGCGCCGGCGGAACAGGCCGAGGCACGCGCCGCAGCGGTCGCGCTGCTGCAGCGAAGCGCCACGGAGGCGCGGGCCCAGCTGGGGCTCGGCACAACGGATGAGATCATGCTCCACGACGACCTCGGCCGGCGGCTCGTTTGCCGGCCGTTCCGCGCCGGCGAGAATGACTTGATCTTGATCGTGCTTGTGCCGGGAAGGCGGCAGCCTTATCGCAAAGTGACCAACCGGGCTCTCCGCGACATCCAACGGATCCTCGAACCCGACGGGGAGTGAGCGCATGGCGATGCAGGGCCACCTGGGTGATATGAGCGTGGCAGATCTCATCCAGCACGCCTGTCAGGACGGCAAGACGGCGCGCCTTCAGATGGAGAACCAGGGCCAGACTGCCCAAATCTATTTCGAGGGCGGACAGGTCGTCCACGCCGCGCTGGGCGAGTTCGCCGGCGAGGCCGCGGTCTATCAGGCGCTGGCCTGGAAGGAGGGGACTTTCAGCCTGGAAGCTGAGGTCGGCCCGCCCGCCCGTTCGATCGCTCGCAGCTACACCGCGCTCCTCTTCGAGGGCGCCCGACGAATCGACGAGAGTGAGGCGCAGCTCGACCACGAGCTCCAGGCGGCGATGGGCGCGGCGGCCGGCGTCCTCTCCGCAAGAGGAAGCGGAGAGGAGATCGTCCACGTCTTGGCAAGGGTGGAGGGGGTCGCCGGGGCCGTCGTCGTGGCCGAAGACGGAGTGGTTATCGCTCAATCGATCGAAGGTGACGCAGAGAAGGAAGGGGCAGTGGCGGCCTTCATCGGCGCGGCCGCCGTGCAGGCAGGCACCTCGATGTCCCTGGGCGCGTTCAAGCGCGCCGCCGTGGGGATCTCCTCGGGAAGCCTGCTGGTGCTCAAGCACGGTGATCTCTTCGTCGGCCTCCTCTTGAAGGAGGGCGCCTCCCCGGCGCTGGTCGCAGGCCGGGCCGATTCCATCCTGAGCGCCGGGGGCTGACCGTGGATGATCTTCTGCGAGATCTCCATGGGGTTGTTGGTGTTCAAGGCGCATGCGTCTTCGACGCGCAAGGGAGGATTCTTGCCTCCACGCTCCCGGCGGGCGTCCCCAACGCCTCCTTGGAGGCCGTCGGGAAGACCTTTGCCCGCACCCTGGAGGCGCTCAGAGTGGCGCGGCGGCGCAAGGTCGCAGACGCGGATCTTCTGTATGAGGACGGCCGGCTCGTCGTCAAGAACCTGAGCGACGGGTGCCTGATCATCCAATGCACGCCCAAGATCAATGTCCCCCTGCTCAATCTGACGGCTAACGTTGTCGCCCGCAAGCTGCACGAGAGGATCAAGGGGAAGGGGCCCCGACCGGTGGGGGGAGCCCCGCTGGCCGAGCCGCCCTCCGCGGCGGCAGCCCCTCCTGCCTCTCCATCGGTGGCCGTGGCCGCGGCCACGCCGCTCTTGACGCCGGCCACCTCTAGGCTGCAGACCGCCATCGCCCTGGTGGACAAGGCGCACGAGGGCAAGACGATCCTGCGCCTCATGGGACGCGGGGCGGTCGGCCTGCGCGCGCCAAGCACGGGCAGGCTCCTGCCTTCGGCGGGCGAACAAGACGAGATAATCGAGATCGCGGGCCGTGGAGGCCAGTCCAGACAAATCCAGGACGTGATGGCCTCCGAGGGGTTCGTGCCCGATCAGCGATTCAATGTGCTATTTGGCCGAGAGCGAATGCGGTTTGCACATCCGGATACGAGGCAGTTCGTCGAGATCTTCCTGGACGCCCTTGTCTCCTACCATCGCCTGGAATTTGGCTCACGCCTGCACCTCGACCAGCACACTCTGCCTCTCGTCGATCTCCTGCTTTCCTTGCTGCAAAACGTCAAGGCCACGGAGGCCGATCTTCATTGGATCGACTGCCTCTTTCACGACGCCGACCTGGGAGGGCCGGGTCAACCGGCGGTCATCGACACGACCTATGTGATGGGCGTCTGCACGGAAGACTGGGGTTGGTACAAGACGGTGACGATGAATCTGGATCGCTGCGCCGCCGCGGCGCCCGCCGTCCTGGCGGGGGAGGGGCTGGAAACCGCTGTGCGCCGGATCCATCGGTTGCGGCAGATGCTGGAAGAGGCGCCCAAGTCGCTTCGCTGGCAGGTTCGAGCGAGAGTGGGCGAGAGCCGGCGGTGGTACGAGGAGCCGGAATAGAGTTCGGCGGCCAAGTCTTGGGTCATGGGACCGTGGCTGTCCTCAGCCCCGGTTGGGTTCTCTGGCGGGGATACTTCCGCCCGATGGGTGGAGCGACGAGAGGCCCCCGGGTGCTTCGGTAGGGAGTATGCGGGGCTGCGTCGTGTGCGATCTCCGCAAGGCCGTTCGCATAGCCATTCTGTAGATCCGGCACACCGCGGTCTCCACCCCAATCCGGCGTCCATGGAGGTGGCCGGGGACATCTCGCGCCCGGCACCGTGTTCAGGCCCGCGGCAGGTGTAGGGGCGAAGCATTCGCACGCGGACGCAACAATGTTGACGGTTGCCTCAAGCGAATGCTTCGCCCCTACGC
>DATEAV010000167.1:0-7456 GCA_035288185.1 Anaerolineales bacterium
GGTATTGAGTTTATGGAAAACGATCCAGTCTATCCTTGCCCGGAATGCCAGCTGGGTGTTCTCCGCCAGCAACGAGTGGCCTATCTCACCAAGCAGGGAGGGCAGATTGTGAATATGCCCGATTTTCCTGCCTGGGTGTGCGATGTGTGCGGGTATTGCGAGTATGACTCGGCCGCGCTGGCCGAGCTGAAGATGATGCTGCAGGGCGGCCGCCCGCCGCGGAGGATCGCTCGCCGGCCAAGGGCGAGCGGCGACATCGCACACAATCAGGGCGGCGGCGCACGGAGGCGGCCTGGATGACGCAGGCCGGGAGCGCTGCCATCACAACCGGTGAAGGCGCCCGCCCGGCCACGGGGGAAAAACGCCCGGCGCCGGTCGTCGTCGCCATCGCCGACGTCGAGAGCAACGCTCAGGCTCTGGTGCAACAGGTGCTCATCCCGGCGGGGTTGCGCGCCCGAACCGAGCGCGCTGAGGGCCCGCGCCCCGAGGTGCTGGTCGTCGATGTGACCCAGCTTCGGGGCGATCCCCTCGCCAGCCTGCGCCGGCAGCGGGAGAGCGGCGAAGACGCACCCGCCATCATCCTGGCGGCCCATCTCCCTCCCGCGCGCCTGCGGGACGTCTTCCGCCTGGGAGTCCGCGATATCTTGCTCAAGCCCTACCGGCCGCCCGAGCTGGTGGAGGCTATTCTCGAGCTGTGCGAATCGCGCTCCTCGGTGACCGCGGCCCAGCACCTATCCCAACGGCTGGAGGCCGCCCGTGAGCGCTCTCAGCGCCACACCGATGAGATCGCCCTTCTGAGCGAGATCGGGCGTGCCGTGGCGACACTGGGCGACCTGGATCTCATTCTTAAGCGGGTGGCCGAGGCCGCCTCCTACATCACCAGCGCCGAAGAGACGGATATCTATCTCCTGGAGCCCGGAAGCCAGGCGGTGATTCTGCGGGCGAGCAAGCTCGGCGCCGAGAAACACGCCTCGCTGCGGCGACTTCGGGTGGAAGATAACCTGGTGGGGCAGGTCTTCCACACCGGAAAACCCATCCTGCAGCAACCCCGCCAGAGCGGGACGCCGGTGAAAGTGCAGACGGGCTTTCTAGTCCAGTCCCTGATCATGGTCCCGCTGCGCGTCCGTGAGAGAGCGGTCGGCGTGCTGGGCGTCTACAACCCCGTCACCTCCCGCCCCTTCGACGACCATCATCTCACGCTGATGGTCAATCTTTCCGACTGGGCCAGCGTGGCGCTTGAGCATGCGGCGATGTTGCACCAGGCGCGGAATGGGGAGAAGGCCGGAAGTGTGACGGCGGTGGCTCCTGATCTTTTCGACGGCCTCGATCAGGCCTTGCTTTCGATCGAGACGCTGCTCAGCGGCACGCTTGGGCAACTGACGGCGACCGCCGCTGAGCGCTTGCGCCTTCTGCAAGAGAACCTGAAGCGCCTGCGGGCGTTGCCTGTGGCCACTCTCGACCCGGTCATGGCAGAGGGCCTTGTTGACCTGCCTGGCCTGGTGAGGCAGACCGTGGAGGTGCTGCGGTCGGAGGCGGAGCGAAAGGGGCTCAGCCTCGAGGCAGAGCCCTCCCCGCCCAGCCCGCTCTTCAAGGGCGACAGCGGCCGGCTCATCCAGGTGATCGAAGGCCTCACCGAGGCCGCCATCCGGCGGACCAACAAGGGCGGCATCATTCTGAGAACGTGGCGCTTCGCGGTTCGAGGAGGCCGGACCGACAGCCCGATCGCGATCCCGGACGACTACCAGCTCGACGACGGGCTCTGGGCCGGCGTGCGCGTCAGCGATACGAGCGCAGGCCTCTCACCCGACACCGAAAGCGCGCTCTCTTCGGCCTCCACCGACCCCGAGGCCGGAAAAACGGGCCCCGGCCTCTCCATGGGAGAGCTGCGCATGATCGCCGAGAGCCTGGATGGCGGCCTGATCCCGGAGCGCGGCCGGACCGGAACCAGCATCAGCTTTCTCCTGCCGATCGCCTGATGGGGAAGGGTGGATGACGGCCAAGCTCGTTTCCGTTGAGGTGTACACCACCAGCCACAGAGTGCTCGGCAGGCTCAATCCGGGGGCGGTGGGGTTCTACAGTTTTCTCAACGTTCCCACCACCTCCTACATCGAGCTGGAGAGCGCGCATCTCAGCCGCCTGCATCAGCCCGGTCGCCTCGCCGGCCGCTTTCCGGTGCTGTGGCTCGTCAAGAGCGAGATCGTCGCCGTCCTGCTTTCGAGCCGCGGCGAGCTCGGCCCCGCGGGCATCGGCCGGGGAGGCTATTCCACGACGGTCCCTCACGCCGTCCATATCGCCCTCGGCGGCTATGAGCTGCGCGGCACGGTCGAGACCGCCGGCAAGTTCAACTTCGGCTCCATGATATTCGAGGGCGACCGGCTCTTCGTCCCGCTCTTCGCGGCCGAGATCACGGCGATTCTCTTCCCCAACGTGCGCGCCGAATCGGCGGCGATGCTCTTCAACCGAAACATGGTCGACACGATGGCCCTGCTTCCGCGCGAGGACATGCCGCCCGCCGCCCCGCCCGCCCCGCCCGCGGCTTGAACCCCCGCCCCTTCTGAGACGATTCACCGCTGAGTGCGCAGAGAACGCAGAGGTTCTCTGAGCATCTCCGCCCTCTCGGTGGCCAAATTCGGGCAGCATCGGACGAGATCCAGCTGCTGGATATGACCCCAGGATATGAGACGGCCCACCGATCACGGGTCACCGATCGCCGCCCAGCACCAGCGTGTGATCAGTGATCGGTGATCAGTGGCATGGGGAGTGCCTCGCGGTCATTGGCAATCGCGCGATAATCATGGCGAGCTGCCTCCTGGGGGGTGGATGGTCCTTGCCTGGCTCGCCCTCGCCTGGCTCGCAGGCATCGCCGCGGGCGAGGCTTCAACGCTCACATCCGGCCAGTGGCTTGTCCTTGCCTCGATCGCGCTCGCCGGGTTCCTCGGGCTCCGCTCCCAGCGTGGATACCGGCTCCTCTTCGCGGTTCTGGTCGCCCTCTGCCTGGGTGCCGGCCGGCTGCGGGCGGGGCTGCCCCCCGGTGGGCCGGGAGATGTGGCCTCCTTCAACGACACCGGCCGCAGCGTGGCGATCGAGGGGATCGTCATCCAACCTCCAGACGTCCGCGATCAGTTCACCCTGCTTCGACTGGAAGCCCGAAATCTTGTAGCGATCGAATCATCGACATCGCATGCGGTGAGCGGCCTCGTCCTGGTCGATGCGCCGAGGACGGGTGAATGGGCCTACGGCGACCGAGTTCAGGCGGTCGGGCAGCTCCAGACGCCTCCCGAGTGGGAAACCTTCTCCTACCGAGAATACCTGGCCAGACAGGGAATCCACAGCCTGGTCCGCAACGCTTCGGTGAGGCTCCTCGAACGAAATCAAGCCAGCCCGGTGCTCCAGGCGGTGTACGGCTTCCGCGCCAGGGCGCTGGACGGCCTGCTGACGAATTTCCCCGATCCTGAGGCCTCTCTCCTCGCCGGCATTCTCCTGGGGGCCGAGGGGAGCATCTCGCCGGAGGTGCGAGAGGCTTTCAACCGGACGGGCACTTCGCACATCATCGCCATCTCGGGCTTCAACATCAGCCTGATCGCCGGCGCCTTTGTAAGCGTTTTCGGCCGTTGGCTCGGGGCGCGCTGGGGCGCTCTCGTCGCCGGCTTCGCGATCCTCGCTTACACCCTGATGGTCGGCGCCAGCGCCTCGGTGGTTCGGGCGGCATTGATGGGAGGTCTCTCCATCCTGGCACTGCGCCTCGGCCGTCAGACGCACGGCCTGGCCTCGCTGGGCGCGGCAGCCTTCGTGATGACCGTCGTCAATCCTCTCGTCCTCTGGGATGCGGGCTTTCAGCTCTCGTTCGCCGCCACTCTGGGCCTGGTCCTGTATGGCGGGCGTCTGCAGGATTGGGCTCGACATCGCCTCGAGAAGCTCACATCCAAGAAACGCGCCGCGCGGCTTACGGGCCCGGCGAGCGAATTCCTCCTCTTCACGCTGGCAGCCCAACTCACGACCCTGCCTCTGACGATCTACTACTTCCAGCGCGTCTCGCTGGCCTCCCTGGTGGCGAATCCTGCGATCTTGCCGGCCCAGCCACCGATCATGGTCCTGGGTGGGCTCTCGGCGATCGCGGGCGCGATCTGGCCGCCCTTGGGCCGCCCTCTCGCATGGCTCGCCTGGCCCTTCGCGGCCTGCACCGTCCGGGTTGTGGAGTTGTTCGCCGCGCTCCCCGCCGCAGCCATCTCGTTGGGCGACGCCGGGGTCCTGCCCATCGCTTTGATGTACGTGGTCCTCTTCGGGATTACGTGGGCTGCGTGGCTTCCTCAAGAACGAAGGCCCCGAATCCTCGAGCGATTCCGAGCTCCTATCGTATCCCGCTTGCCGGTCGGGGCAGCGGCTCTCGGGCTTTCGCTTCTGGCGGGAATCGTTTGGACTGCCGCCGCCGATCGACCCGACGGCCTGCTTCGCATCAGCGTGCTCGATGTGGGCGGCGGCGATGCCGTGCTGATCGAAACACCGACGGGACGGCACCTCCTCCTCGACAGTGGGCCCAGCCCCGTGTCGCTCTCCGATGCCCTCGGCCGCCGGCTCTCCTCTCTCGGCGAAAGCCTCGATTGGGTGGTGCTCGCCGGGTCGGATGACGCGCAAGTTGCGGGCCTTTCCGGCGTGTTGGAGCGATTCCCTATGCAAGGCGCGCTCGTCGGCGGGCGGCCCGGCTCGGCGACCTACCGCCGGCTGATCGATTCGCTTGAGGAGAGGAGTGTTCCCATCGTTCAAGCGCTGCAAGGCCAGGCGCTGGATCTAGGAGGCGGGGCCCGCCTCGAGGTCGTCGCCGCAAGCGGACGCAGCGCCGCCTTCCTGCTCACGTTCGGCGAACTGCGCGTTCTCCTGGCTCCGGTCGCGGACCAGGGCCTGATATCCACGCTTCACGAGAGCAGCAGGCTTGGCCCGGTGACGGCCGCGCTTCTTCCCGACGGGGGCAGCGCCTCGGCCAATCCAGCCGAGTGGATCCGTGAAATCCATCCCTGGATCGCGCTCTTCTCCGTCGAGGCCGGCAACCGTCGCGGCCTCCCCTCGCCGGAAACGCTCGCCGCCCTCGCCGGCTCAACCGTCCTACGCACCGATCTCCATGGCTGGATCGAGCTGACGTCAGATGGGGAGCAGATGTGGGTGGAGGTGGAGAGGACGCCGAGGCCGTGATCGATGCCGCCGTCTGCGTGAGTCCCTGTGGGGGCGACGCGGCGCGTCGCCCCCACGGCTCGTCTGGCATCACCCGGTCCCGTTGACGTGGCGGGGAGAGCCGGCCGAAGGTGACGGGTGGTCTTCCCGTCGCGCCTCGCCCGCATCGTCCATATCCCCGTTGAGGTAGGGGCGGGTCTGCGAAGTGCCGGGTGGACTTCCCGGCGAGACCCGCGCCTACGGTTTTGGTCGAGGACTACGCCCGCTCCGGTGCGGATCCGGAGAGACGGCTATTCCGCCGAAATGCGTAGGGGCACGCCGTGGCGTGCCCCTACGGAACAACTCAAGTTGAGTGCGCGCACGACGCTCTTAGTCCCCCAGGATCCAATGCACAATCTGATCGACGGAATAGGTGAAGACGGCCGTCTCGCCCGACCGGACAAAGACGCCATACCGGCCGTCGACGAAACGCGTATCCGTCACTTCCGTCAGCCGGTAGCCGTTGGCGTAGATCGTCAGCGTGCTGCCCACGGCACGCACCCCTAGCACATTCGTCTGATTGGATCCGGAACGGATGGCCGTGCTCTGCGTCCACCCGACGAGATCGACGAAAGTGTACGGGTTGGTCGTATCGACCCGGCGGATCTGATAGCGCCCGTCGCAAGAGAAGGCCGCGATGTAGCCGTGCCCGGGGGTGACGCCGCGGGGCGGGCCACGGAAGATGACCCCGTAGGAGTCTAGCCCGCTGCACGTGCCCACGCGAACGGTCATCTCCAGGAAGAAATCGGTGAGCTGCGGCCAGGTGAACCACCAGGTGTCGAAGAGGGTCTTCTTGCCCGTCACCGTGAGAAAGCCGTCAGCCAGGCCCAGGCGGATGTTCTCCGTATCCGGGAGCAGGCCGCCCGTGCCGGCCCAGTTCTGCAGGCTGTCGGCGTCCATAGGGTCGGTCCAGGTTGGCTGGCCATAGATCGCCGTCGGCTCAACGCGGGTCCCGGCGGGAGTGGCCGAGATCGTCGGCGAAGGCGTCTCAGTGGAAGCCGGTGGGGCGGTGGCGCTCGGCGTCGTGGGGACGGTCGCCGAGGGAGCGGGCGTAAGGGTGAAGGTGGAAGGGACCAAGGGTGTTCCAGGCCCGGGCGCCTCAGAGGTGGAGGTGGGGAAGATGGAGATGGGCGTCGGCTCCGAGGGCGAGGCCGGAGCGGGAAGCGTGCACGCCGCCAGGAGCAGCATCGACATCAGCAATAGGGTCGTCCGTCGCATGGTCGTAACCTCACTCCGGTTGACGTCGGCCGTACCAGGTGCCCGTCGGGTGCAACTATACACCTTCCACCGACGACCTGCCAAGACAACGCGCACTCAGCCAAACGAGTACGCCCTACGGGAACGCAGCAGCGCATAGGCCACGGCCATGGCGAGAAGCCCCCCGCCGTCAAAGGCGATGAAGCGCAGGCCCGTCGCGCGGAGCACCTCATGGCCCGACGGCAGCGTCGCCCACAGCCAGGCCTCCCCCACGAGCCCGATCGCCTGCTGGACAAGGATGATGGTGAAGAGCAGGCGCTGCTTTGAGGGCTGCACGATGACCGGCGGATAGGTGGCGTTCCACATCAGGAACAGAATCCCGAACCCTTGCACGAGAGCCCGGCCGGGCACCCCGCTCACCTCGAAGCCGGCCGTGTAGACCTCGGGCCGGGCGAGGAAATCTACGGCACAGGCGACGTTCACCAAGAACACCGCACCGACCGCGCCCCGCGATAGCCACTCGAATGTCCTCACCTCAGACCTCCTCCCGGCCTGGAGGGTGCACGCCAAGGGATTCTGGGACAACTCGCCGACGCCCCTGCGGCGGCTCACGCCAGCTCAAACACCTCATCCTACCATCCACCCTCATCTCGAACCTCGCCAGGTCGATCACACGACCTCCCCGCGTTGCGTAGTCCGCGGCGCTGGAGTGTCACCCTGCGCCTCTCCTCACCGCTGGTTACGATAGCTTGCAGCTCCCCAACTCCTTGCATTGCCCGTGAACGTGTGGGTATAATAACCCAGGGAGCCTCGGCAGGCGGGCATGCTCTGTTGCCGGGGGTCACAGTGAGACGAATACCGCCCCTGAGGAGGGACGCGTTGCCCCGCCATTCCAATTCCCCCTTCTCTCGCCTCCCCTTTGTTATCACTCTGCTCCTTTCCCTGACACTTGCTTTGTCGAGCGCCCCCAGCGCGCTGGCCGACACAGTCAGCGGCGAGGTGTTCCTGCGCGGCAACTTCACCGAAGTGGGCATCCATCCCGCCGGCTCGTTCGGCA